>DATFTU010000160.1:0-7600 GCA_035261565.1 Bacteroidia bacterium | reverse complement strand
TGTCTACTACAATTTTTATCCCTTCAATGGTTAAACTTGTTTCTGCAATAGAAGTAGCTAATACAATTTTTCGTTTACCTTGTTTGTCAGGCAAAATGGCTAATTGTTGCTCGTACTGAGGCAGTTGGCCATATAAAGGATGTATTTTAAAATCGCTTACTAACGAATTTAAAATTTCAGCACATTTTTTTATCTCACCCTCCCCCGGTAAAAATACCAATACGTCACCAGGATATTCGTTAGTAGCTCTAACTACAGCACGTGCCATTAATTCGGGCAAAAGAGTTTCATCAGCTTCACCTGCGTAAATAACCTCTACCGGGTACTGCTTGCCTTTGCTTTCGATAAGAGGAGCTTTTAATAATTGCTGTAACTGAGGCATATTTAAAGTGGCCGACATAATTAGAATGCGCAAATCGGGTCGCAACACCTGCTGTGCTTCCCTACACAACGCCATTGCCAAATCTGCCTGCAGGTTGCGTTCATGAAATTCATCAAAAATAACCAGCCCCACTTCTTCTAAGGCATTATCGCTATGCAGCATGCGAGTTAAAACACCCTCGGTAACAACTTCAATTTTCGTTTTTGAGCCAACTTTATTATCTAAACGAATACGGTAACCAACCGTTTGCCCAACTTCTTCGTTAAGCAAAGTGGCCATGCGCCATGCAATAGTTTTTGCAGCTAAACGCCTCGGTTCGAGCATAATAATTTTTTTACCTTGTAACCAGGTCTCTTCAAACAAAGCCAAAGGCAGTAAAGTACTTTTACCGGCGCCCGGAGGTGCATTAACCAATAATGTATTTTCATCAGCCAACCGGATTCTTACATCATTAATAATTTCGGTAACCGGCAAATCAATATCAAAGGGATTAAACAACAAATTTGCAATTTTAATACGGTTACAAAAATACTAAACTTACGGGCACATATATCTGCGTTATTTCTATTTGTAATTATTAAATATTTTTCCTAATTTGTTTTATGAGAAAAATTATTCTCCTTTTATTCCTTTTTGCAACTTACGATGCTTTTACTCAAGAAAAGCAGTACCCTGATGGGCAAGGTGGTTTTATAACCTTGCCACAAGGAGATATTTCTTTTGCTGATACTGTAATAGCTTATATACCCGGCAACCCGGCACCCATTAAACACAATGCAAACCCAAAAGATGCCATTGGCGCACCTGATTTTAATGCAGATTCTATTAGTGGTTTTGTATCTTTAGGTGTAGGTGGAGAATTAATTTTAGCCTTTACTAATAATGTACTTATTAATATACCGGGTAACGATTTATACGTATTTGAAAATGGCAGATACATAGAAGAAACTTATTTATATGTAAGCAAAGATAGTACGAAATGGATAAGTGTGGGTAAAATAAATGGAGGGAATGCCGTGATTGATATTGGAGATTCAACTAAACCGGGAGATATTTTCAGATATATTAAACTAATTGACGCAAAAACAAAATCACACGACAGAATGTGGCCTGGTGCTGATATAGATGCCATTGCAGCTATTGGTTCTGCTAAACAAATATCTTTAAATGCAACTTATTTATTTAATACCAACCAGGCTATTTTAAAACCACAAGCAAAAGAAGAACTGACTAAAATTGCCAAAGAATTAAACACACTAAACAACTATTCGATGGTAATTAACGGGCATTGTGATAGTACCGGAAATAAAACAACTAACAAAGAACTCTCAAAAAAAAGAGCTCTTTCGGTTAAGGAATATTTATTAACTAAGTTAAATAATAAGAATACACCCATTATTTGCAACGGATATTCAGATGAATTTCCTATAGCAACAAATACAACACCGGAAGGAAGAGAAAAGAACCGCAGGGTTGAAATATATATAATCCCCAATAAAAAATAGTTGTTACTAAATCTTACTTATTTTGACCGCTTTTTTATTTATTTATTAAAGTGCAGAGCTAAACCAAATGTTGATATACCTGTAGAAAGGTCGAGAAACAAGCCAGTTTTTTGAGTTAAATGGTACTCGCCACCAATGTGCATGGCAATAAATAAAGGATTTACGCTTTGGTACGCTCCTCTATCGCCATAATAGCCGCTCTCCCATGCTACGGTTCTAAAAGCAAAGCCTACTGAAGTAGCTAAGTATAAATCCCATCTGGGGTTAACGTGTAATAGCTGGTCGAAATAATACGTTCCTTTTGCACCAACCGGAATAACAGTTTCGCGGTAATTGTAATAACGGTATGATGGGTCTGGTACATTGGGATTACCCCAATAATATTGGTCTTGAAATGTAGATATACCAATAAAAGGCGCCAGCGTAAAATTTTTAAATATATCAAACTCATAATTAACTAATACAGCAGGCGTTAAAACACCCACACTTGTATAATAACCAATACCGGCTCCTAAATTTAATGTATTACCATATTTTTCGGTCGGTTTACCTTTAATATCTATCAAATAATCAGGAGACTGGTCCTGCGCCAATACTTCAAAGCTTATTAAACTTAATAAGCCAATGATACTTATAAGTAAATTTTTCATGTTGTTTAGTTTTAAATTTATACTTGTTTTTGTAACAAATTTATTTTGCTTTTAACCCGTTTACTTATCTATTCGGTAAGAGCCGGTTTTTTATAGCCGAAAACCGGACAATTTTACCTATATATATCTTTTATTATATTTGATAAATGAATTGCATTGTAGTTGATGATAATAAAATGGCGCGCACCGCCCTTAAAAAATTAATTGAACAAGTTGATTTTTTAGTGTTTAAAGAAGAGTGTGAAAACCCAGTCGACGCCTTTAATTATTTACAAAAAAATGCCACCGATTTGGTTTTTTTAGATGTAGAAATGCCTGGGATGTCGGGTATTGAATTAGTTAAAAACCTGCCTGTTGAAAAACGACCTATTATTATTTTAATTACCGCTAAAACCGAATATGCTGTTGAGGCATTTGAGCTTAATGTAGCCGATTATATTGTAAAACCAATAACCCTGCCCCGTTTACTTACCGCACTGACAAAAGCAAAAGAGTTGTTTGATAGTAAAGAACAAAAAGTAGATTTAAATCAAAAAGATAAAGAATACATATTTGTACGATCGAATGCCGTACTTATAAAAATTAAAATAAACGAAATTATATATATGCAAGCTTTAGGTGATTATGTAAATATTTTTACCCATGATAAACGCCATACTGTACACATAACCCTAAAAGGTATGGAAGAAAACCTGCCTATTGATAAATTTTACCGCCTGCACCGCTCGTATTTAATAGCTTTAGACCATGTTGATAAAGTTGAAGAAGGCACCGCTTTTATTGGTAAACACCCAGTACCCATAGGCGAGCAATTTAAAAAAGACCTTCTAAAAAAATTAAACCTTATTTAAACTAACCTGCTTTTTTACCCATATCGGCTATTTTTTTACCCCCTTTAACGATTTCCCGAAAAAATAGCACCCCACTTGCATTAATTTTGAAATAAGTAATAAAACTAATGTTTCACAATTAAAAAAAGGAGGGCCAAATGCCAGCACAAGGATTAAATCTGTTTATTGTTGACGACAACAAGTCTCTCGTTACAGCACTTAAACAGTACTTGCAAAACAAGTTCGGGTTCAGTTTAAATATTTCAACATTTAATGATGGTGAAAGTTGCTTACAAAAATTAAAAGATGATACACACATCGTAATTTTGGATCATTACATGGAGGGTAAAAATGGTGTTGAAGTTTTAAAATCAATTAAGTCTATTAACCCTAATACGGAGGTTATTATGTTATCGAACCACGCCGATATGGCAATTGCTGTAGAATCTTTTAGGGCAGGTGCTATAGACTATGTGGTAAAAGGCCCAACTTCTTGGAATAAGATTACTAAACATATTAACTATATAATTACAGCCCCCATCCGTTTAATTGTAAAAGAGTTTAGGGTATCAAAATATATGGCCATATTTATGTTAACTTTTCTTACTATGGCTGTAGTTGTAGTTACTGCTTTGCACTTTTTAAAATAATAAAAATAAACAACAACAAAATGTCGGCTTTTCATTCATCCCCTGCACTTCTTTGTAGCACATAGAAGAGATTGGAATAATGAAAAGTCGACTACTTTTTGTAAATTAGAAGGGATTTAAGATGGTTTTGCAAATGAAAAAAATCTGGAATGTAGATATTAAAGTAAAAATAGGCTTGGGCTTTGCTGTTATTTTACTTGTTTTAATCGGCGTTCAGTATGGGCTTAACCGTAGTATTGCAGATGTAATTTCGACTCAACAACAATTATTAAATTCTACAAAACTTTCAACCGAAGTTGAATCCATAAAAACATCGGTTGTGTTTTTTGAAAGCAAGGTAAAGAGTTATGTGCTTACCGGAAACGACAGCCTGTTAGAAGAAACTAACGAAAAATATTTAACCAATATTGTTACTAAATTTTCAGATTTAAAAAAATTATCGCCTAATAAAGAACAAATAGCATCTATTGATAAGCTGGTTAAATTATTAAATACCCAAATACAATTTACCGACGAGGTAAAATTTCAGTATCAATTAAACCCTAAAAAATCTGTCAACTTAATTAAATCAGGTAAAGGCAGATATTTAATGGCACAAATTATACAAGAGTTTGATAAAATACATGCTATTGAAGAGGCCAAATTTGCCAAAATTATTATTCTTAACCAGCAGGATAGTGAGCGTGTAAAACAAATGGATACATCGGCTTATATTTTTGCATTTTTATTAGTATTACTTTGCGTATGGGTGTTATACCGGGATGTAAATAAACGCGAAAAGCTTGAGAAAGAGTTAATCGTAGCTCAGAAAAAAGCCGAAGATGCAGCCATTATTAAAGAGCAATTTATGGCCAACATGAGCCATGAAATTCGCACTCCTTTAAACGCCATATTAGGTTTTAACCACCGTTTAAACAAAACAGTTTTAAATGCCGAACAAAAAGAATATGCTAAAGCAGTACAAAGTTCTGGCGAAAATTTATTGAACATTGTAAATGATATTTTAGATTTTTCTAAAATTGAAGCAGGAATGGTTCGTATTGAAGAAATCAGGTTTAACCTACCGGGCCTTTTACATTCGGTAATTACCATGTTTTTTGTGCAAACTAAAGAAAAGAAAATACCTCTTACTTTAAATCTTTCAGATAATGTACCTCAATTGGTAATTGGTGACCCTACCCGTCTAACTCAAATATTAATGAACCTTATTAGCAACGCTATAAAATTTACCAAGCAAGGGTCGGTGCATGTATTTGTTAATGCTACTGATATTAATGATACTGTTATTATAAGCTTTAAAGTACAAGACACAGGTATTGGTATACCCGAGGATAAAATTGCCGAAATTTTCGATCGTTTTACACAGGCAAAATCTGATACATCGCGCATATATGGAGGCACAGGTTTAGGATTAGCCATTGTAAAAAAATTAGTTGAATTACAAGGCGGCACCATTTTAGTTGAAAGTATTAAAGGTAAAGGTTCAGTATTTACTTTTACCATACCCTATAAAGTTGCTGATACTATTAATGACGAAGTCAAAATTAAACCCGAAGAAATTAAAAAAGTAGAAGTGGAGAATAAAATTAATGTATTGGTTGTTGAAGATAATTTGTTAAACCAAAAACTGGCAGGTTTTATGCTGAAAGATTTAGGTTGTGATTATGAACTTTGCAGCAATGGCAAATTGGCTATTGAAAAATTAAAAACTACTAATTACCATGCTATTTTGATGGATATACAAATGCCGGAAATGAATGGTTACGAAACTACCGAATACATTCGCGAGGAGTTAAAACTTACTATACCAATTATTGCTATGACCGCACACGCTTTGCCGGGTGAGCGTGAAAAATGTATTAACCTTGGCATGACTGACTATATATCCAAGCCTATTAAAGAAACTGATTTAAATACCATAATGGAAAAATATATTAATGTTACCTTAACCCATTAAAACCTATTAGTTATGATACTGCCACAAAAAGTAACCAATTTAGATTATTTAAATGAAATATCTAAAGGCGATGCCGATTTCATTAAAGAGATGATTAGTATTTTTTTAACCGAAACACCTGATGAAATCAAGCAACTGCAAAAAGCAATAACCGAAACCGATTTCCAGAAAATACGTGCCATATCCCATCACATGAAATCCACTATTCCTTTTGTTGGGTTAGATATAATAATTGGTGACGAGTTATTGCAAATTGAAGACCTCGCTCTTGATAAACAAGATATAAAAACTATTAGCAACAACTTTACAAAAGTGCAAGCTGTTTTTAAACAGGCCCATCAAGAATTGAGCATTTAATTTACAAATAGAGTTTTCCTTACTACTACTTTTTGCCATTATATTTCGACAATTCACCATTTACAAACTACTACTTACATTTTACGGTAAAAAATCAACCAAAAGTCGCCGTAACTTTAGGTAACAAATTTTAGAGCTATGGAAACCTTAGAGCTGATAAAAAAAACGAAACAAAAAAAATTAGAGAGGCCAAACCCGAATTTAGCAGAGTTTAGTGCGTTTAGTTTAAGTGCCGAGACAGGAGTTCTTGTATTTTCAGGTTTTATGGGTTATTTTTTAATTATGAGATCGGTTGGTTTACACGAAGTTTTTGTATTAAGATATTTAAACGCCTTATTTTTAATTACAGGTATTTTTCTTGCCATTCATTCTTATAAAACACATTTAAAAAAAGATGTTAATTATAAAAAAGGGCTGCAAATGGGTATGCTTATTACACTTATAGCCGTAATACCATTTGCCTTGTTTATTTACCTTTATTTAAATATTGATGATGGTTTTTTAACCCTGGTAGAAAAAAATGCTGAATTAAGAGACTTTGTAACGCCGGCAACAGTAGCTGGTTTTATTTGCTTAGAAGGATTGTGTTCGGGATCGATAATAACATTTATTATAATGCAATTTTTTAAGAAAAAACATGGTAATCATTTAAGCATATAATACGTTCTTTTCATTTTATCAATTTAAAACCTATTATTATGAATAGAATTAAAACAAATAAAATTTTAATTCCGATAGATTTTTCGGATGTTTCGTTAGAAGCAATTAAACATGCTTGTTTAATTTTACAATATACCAGCGGAGAAATCATTCTTTTATATGTACATAAAAAAAGAGAGGTATGGGATTTTATCTCTCCCGAACATGAGAGAAACGATACGCTGGTCATCAATTTTGTATCTAAAAAAATGGAAGAGCTGGCTGAAAAACTAAGAAAAGAAAACAATCTTCTCGTATCAGTCAAAATGTCTTTCGGAAATATCAGTACAGAGATTATGAAGGTTGTTGAACATGATAAAATAGATTTAATTATTATGGGAACCCGAGGTAAAGATTCTGACAACGACTGGTTTATGGGGAGTAATGCTTATAGGGTAATAACAAAATCAAAAATTCCGGTAATGGCCGTGCACTCAAGCTATATCAGCCCAGCTTATGAAAATATTTTGATTCCCATTGATACTTCAGAACACTCCAGGCAAAAAGTGGATTCTGCCCTTTATTTGGCAAATAAACTTAATGCACAGCTACACGTTATTGGGCTTATTG
>DATFTU010000159.1:0-3546 GCA_035261565.1 Bacteroidia bacterium | reverse complement strand
AAAGTATTTGGTTTTTAACCTGCAAACCCTCTTCGGCCGATGCCCGAGGCAAGCTCCACCAGCCATTGCCTAATAATTCGGATGTTTTAAAGCCCAGCAAACGTTGTACCGACGGACTTGTATAGCTAACCTCTCCCTGAGGGTTTATAACCAGTATAAGTGTGTTTAAATTTTGTAATATGGCTTTGCCTATGGCATTCATGATAATTTTTTTTTAAATGTGGTGATTAAGAAAAAGAACAATAAGCGACTAACTCTTAGCAATAGAATTGCATAGATGTTTGGCGAATAATATGCCAATTACAAATAGTGATGATGTGCTTATTGATTATCATGCGAGTGCAAATGTAAAACATATTTTTTACATAACAAGGGATGAGCCATACTAACTTTATGTTATGCTTTACAATTATTCTTTGTTTTTAGAATCGATACAAATAGTTACAGGGCCATCGTTAATTAATGATACCTGCATATCGGCACCAAAAACGCCTGTTTTTACAGGCTTTTGAAACAGGGCAGATAAAGCCCCGATGAAACTTTCGTAAAGTGGAATAGCGGTTTCGGGCCGAGCTGCTTTTATATACGATGGGCGGTTACCTTTTTTGGTTGATGCATGAAGCGTGAATTGACTGATGACTAAAATATCGCCATCAACATCTTTAACACTAAGGTTCATTTTACCTTCGGTATCAGCAAAAATACGCAGGTCAATAATTTTACAGCAAAGCCAATCTATGTCTTCGGCAGTATCGGCTTCTTCAATGCCAACCAAAATTAACAAGCCTTTATCTATTGACGAAAAAAGCTTTTCATGTATACTTACACTTGCCTTTTGTACCCTTTGTATAACTACACGCATAAAGGCAAATATAGTTTTTGTAACAGAAATTGAGTAAATTTACTTTTATAAAATAAAATGGATAAGAGCTTGCAACAATTGCTGGAAAACGAGCGGAAAGAGTTATCGAAACAGGATGCTTTGTTGCAAGAGGCCGAACGCATTTTAAGTAGAAGCCGCTTATCAGAAAAAAACATACTTGATAATTTAAAGTTTTACAACTCATCTTTCGAGTTTTTAGATGATGATGAAATTGAAAAAGAAAAAACATTTACCCAAGCACAAATAAAAAACCTGAGTAAAAAATTAAGGTTGCGTTTTTTGCCATCGCAACACTCGGCCAGTGATATACCCTACGAGGCCGTTTTAAAAATAAAAGACCTAAACAAAACCTACCGTAAAGATTTAAAGCATTTTAAAATTATAAGCACGGCTAATTTTTTTACGACTGCCAATGTAAATGCACCCGCCATGCTTTTTGCGCAAACCCTGTATGGCAATTATTATTTGGTGCACACCTGGGGCAAATCATTTAGTAAATGGCGTGCTGTAAAGTTTTTCGTTCTGCGTAATTTTGAAAGTCTTTTTGCGTGTTTGTTTTTATTTACGTTAGCAGAAACGTTGTTAATGCCCAACCACCTTTTAACTACCGATGTTAGGGCAGGTTATTTTAGCTTGTACCGTGCGGCCTGTATTTTTCATTTACTGATTTTAAATGCAGCGTTTACCGTTTTTGGCTTTTTTAACCTGCACCTTAATTTTTCAGAAAACATTTGGGACAGCATTCCTAAACAAAAGCAAAAATAATTTCTGCCTGCCCCCGAAGGGTTTAACATAAAGCAACGTCTAATTAAAAAAACAAACTATATGATAAAACGTATTACAACTATTATTGCGGCATCTGCGCTTGCTTTATCGGTGCAGGCACAAGTGGGCCCCGAAATTTCATCGTGGGTAATAAACACTACCGGAGCAACAGGCTATAACAGCCTGCCATCAAACGTACAACAGGTACAATACACCAGTACCGATGTGTATGTAAGCGCAAGCTGTATACCAGGTTACGCTATTGGCCCCTGGAACTCGAACCCAAACACACCCAGCAACCAAAACTTTGTTTTTAAAATAACACGCAACCCAACACAAAATACGGGCACAGCAGTTACAACACCTATGGGGCACATGGGGGTTTGGAGCAACGGGGTATCTATTTATAACCCGAAAGATGGTTATTACTGGAATAGTACCACCAATACATTTACCAGTAGCCCAACAGGTGGCACCTGGAACAGAAACGCATTGGTATATGAAGGCGTTAGCTTTGATAATTGCCTGGGGCATCCGGCACAAAATGGTGAGTACCACCACCACGTAAACCCTAAATGTTTGTATAATGATGCCGATAGCACTAACCACTCGCCTATTATTGGGTATGCCTTTGATGGTTTTCCTATATATGGTGCTTATGGTTATGCTAATACAAATGGTACAGGTGGCATTAAGCGTATGAGAAGCAGTTATGTGGTATCAACCGCCACCACCCGCACAAATGGCCCGCCGGTAAACTCAACATACCCCGAAGGAAATATGTGCGAAGATTATATTTACACAGCCGGAGCCGGCGATTTAGATGTACACAACGGGCGTTTTTGCATAACCCCCGATTACCCAAGCGGTATTTACGCATACTTTGTTACTATTGACGCCAGCTTAAACCCTGCCTATCCGTTTGTTATAGGGCCAACGTATTATGGTACCGTGCAAACAGGCAATACAGGCCCAACAGGCGGGCATAATACCCCAACGGGAACTGTTACAACCTATAGCCCAACAACCGGCATTGCTACTACTAACGAAAAAATAAGCACCCTGGTTTACCCAAACCCAACAAGTGATTACTTGTACTTTTTTATTAACCCCATTGCATCAAACAACTTTACAGCTACATTGGTTGATGCCTTAGGCCGTGTGGTGTTAAAACAAGATGGTGTGCAACCAACCATTAGCTATGCATTTGATGTGAGCCAGCTGCCAAAAGGCATGTATGTGCTTCATTTAAAGAACGATAGCAAAGAATATACCGAAAAAGTACTGGTAAAATAAGAGGTTTTAGTAAAAACAGGTTTTTTGGCCATAAAGCCCGTTAGAATAAATATTTTTAGTATATTCGCAGTCCAATTTTTAGCCGCTGGTTGCACAGGGCAACGAATGCTGAAAATTTAATTTAAAAGAAAAGAAGTCATGAGTTTATTACTTGATTTTGTAAAAAAACAATTAACCCCAGAGGTTGCACACCCAAACTTTAAAGCCGGTGATACAGTTACTGTACACTACAAAATTAAAGAGGGCGAAAAAGAACGTACACAGTTATTTACAGGTGTAG
Source organism: Bacteroidia bacterium (assembly GCA_035261565.1). GTDB lineage: Bacteria > Bacteroidota > Bacteroidia > B-17B0 > Aurantibacillaceae > PALSA-968. The sequence continues at coordinate 322 of DATFTU010000159.1, read as the reverse complement.
TTATACAACGTAAAAACGAAAGAGCTACAGCAAGTTTTACGGTACGTAAAATATCTAACGGTATTGGTGTAGAGCGTATTTTTCCGGTTGCATCTCCTTTTATCGAAAAAATTGAAGTTGGTAAAGTTGGTAAAGTTCGTCGTGCTAAATTATTCTACTTACGTAACTTAACAGGTAAAGCGGCTCGTATCCGTGAGAAACTTGGTGTAAGAGAAGTTGAAGCAAAATAATTTACAACTTATATATTATACAAGAAGGCTGCATTTTATCCTTAATTACGCAAGTCTTTAAGGTTAAAGGTCTAAAAAACAGAAAAGGAGGT
>DATFTU010000158.1:0-2007 GCA_035261565.1 Bacteroidia bacterium | reverse complement strand
ATATTTTTTTTCTCCAGTTATATTTTGTTGCATTGTTACCTCCATTTTCGCGGGTAAAGCGTAAGCCTGCATCGCGCATTAATTTCCAGGTTGCTGCTGATGTAGGAGAGCTTGGGTCATCAGAAATACTATTGTTTCTGCCATATATGTAAGGCGAAATGGGCTTTCTGCCTGCATTGGCATCAACCTGTATATTTACCGTTTGCGAAATCCCGAATTGATTAATGGCTGCAAAAAGCAGGACTATATATATGTATTTATTTTTCATGGCTTTACTATTATGTAACAAATGTAGAATAATATTTTTGTGAGTTTAATTCTATTTTCTTCTTTAAATTTACTCATTCAAAACAAAAAATGCAAGCAATAAATAGTGGTATAGTTTCTGAGTTTATTTTTCAAACCTCTCGCAGTGGCGGTAAAGGCGGCCAGCACGTAAACACTACTGAAAGTAAAGTGGAGTTTGCTTTTCATATATCATCGTCTAAATTTTTAACCGAAGAACAGAAATACTTAATTAGTCAAAAACTAAAAAATAAAATTGATAGCGATGGTTTTTTTCATTTGTATGAAAGCACCGATAGGTCGCAACACGCTAATAAAGATAAACTGATAAAAAAAGCCTTAAAACTTTTAGCTGCGGCTTTGGTAAAACCTAAAAAACGAGTACCCACCAAAGTAAGTAAAGCCGCTAAGCAAAAACGGGTTGATGCTAAAAAGCATAAAAGCAAAATTAAAAGTACACGCAGTAAAAAGATTGATTTTTAAAGACTTTTTATTAACTCTTCAAAATAATCGAAAGCGTATAACAACCGTGAGCCATACCAGCTAAACATTTCACCATCAACTAACCTAATTTTAGTATTTGGTAAATGTAATTGCAACTCTTGTACATGTTTTTCTTTAAAAGGATAGGGTTCAGAAGAAAGAAAAACGTAATCAGGTTTTTGTTGTTTTAAATCTTCTATACTTATTTCAGGATACCTGCTTTTATAATTGGCAAATACATTTATAAAACCGCACTCGTATAACATGTTAGTTATAAAGGTGTTTGAACCGGCTACCATATAAGGGTTTTTCCAGATAAGATATGCAACTCCTTTTTTAATTGTTGAGCTTAAGTTTTTACTTTTAAAGTGATTTAATTTTTCTTTTATAGTATTTGCTAATTCTGTTGCATTATTTTTTCTGTCGGTTATTAAACCAACCTGTTCAATCATTTTTAACGAATCGTTTATGGTATATATATCGCTTATATAAACCGGAAAATGCTTGCATAATTCTTCAATTTGCTCCTGCTGATTTTCTTCTTTATTGGCAATAATTAAATCAGGATTTAATTTTTGTATCTCATCAAACTTAATTGTTTTTGTACCGCCAATTCGTTTAACCGAACGGAACATCTCATTGGGATGAATGCAAAATTTGGTAATGCCCACCAATTCATTTTGCAGGCCTAAATGCCACAGTAACTCGCTTTGCGAGGGTACAAGCGAAATTATTTTTTTAGGAGGAAAGCTAAATTCTATCGTTCTATTTAATTGGTCGGTTATAATCATTTATAAGCGCAAATTTCGTTAATTAAATTAATACATTTATCGCCAATATGACCGATGCCCGAAAAGCCCATTTATCCCTATTATCAGCGCAAATAATTTATGCCCTTAATTATAGCATTGCTAAAGATTTAATGCCGAATTTTATTGGTCCGGCAGGCTTGGTACTTATGCGCGTTAGCGGCGCTTGTTTTTTGTTTTGGACACTTTCTCTTTTTTCCGGAAAAGAAAAAGTGCAAAGACCACATCTAATAAAGTTTATGGTACTGGCAGTGTTTGGAGTAGCCTGTAATCAACTTTGTTTTATTTATGGTTTGCATTTATCGCGCCCTATAAACTCGGCTATTATTATGACTATAAACCCAATTGTGGTTACCATATTTACTATCCTGGTTTTAAAGGAACGTTTTTCCATTTATAAAGTTATTGGTTTGGCATTTGGTATTGGGGG
>DATFTU010000157.1:0-6776 GCA_035261565.1 Bacteroidia bacterium | reverse complement strand
CTATTTTTTTTGATGAACAATGGTTTGAAAAAAATGTACTGTCAATAGAGTCATTAAAAAACAGCGAATTATGTGCCTTTTTAGAGTCTGATAAAGATTATATTATTTGGCCGGAAATGGAAATAGATACGGAACCAAGTTTTAATACGATTTGGAACTGTATGTTGCAAAAAGGCAGTACTGGTGTTGCAAACATTTTAGAATTAAAAATACATACACTCGAACTAATTAACTCTTTTTTAACCCAACTATTAGTTAAAGAAAAGTATTCTCATTATTTTCATGTTGAAGATTGCGACAAAGTAATTGTTTTGAAGGCTGAACGAATAATAATAGAACACTTATTTATGGATTTTCCGGCCATAGAGGAAGTGGCAAAAAAACTTCATATATCCCCTTCAAAATTAAAGACCATTTTTAAAGCGAATTTTGGTATGCCCATGTATCAATACTATGCATCTAAAAAAATGGCTTATGCCAGAGAATTGCTTCTGCAGAACAACCTTTTAATAAAAGACATTGCTCGCCATGTAGGGTATGAGAATATAAGCAAGTTTTCCGCTGCTTTTAAAAAATACCAAGGATATTTACCCTCGGATGTTTGCCAACAAAAAGCGGAAAATATTAACTTACAAACAACTGGATAATAATAAATAATTTTTATAAAATAATTTAATTTATATGACTTACATGTAACTTAGGGTTAATCATATCAGAGCATACAAATAACTTATTGGAGTATGTTTTTTCGCCTTAGGGTTAATAGTTTTACCTAACAAAATAAAAACATTTGTCTTATAACAAACTATTATATATTAAATTAGCTTTAATGCTGTTAGTAATTATCGTATATGCACTTGGCTTGTTTGTTTTTATACTTCAAATGATGCAATTAATTAAATTTTTAAGTGAATAAGGGATCGTATTGATCTGTTTGTAATAGTATTTGTCCTATAACAGATTGTCTGCATGTTATCAAATCAAGAATTGACAACCAATTTAAATCCTTTCCCACGCATATTTATGATTTTTACAGACTGATTATGCCTTAAATACTTACGAAGCTTATTGATAAATACATAGTGCTTTTTTCCTTCGGGTTCATTCATTGGTATTACGAGGAAGCAATCGCAGATATATATATGAGTTTGTAATATTTTACTACCCCGCTCTTAATTCAGATTACTTAATCCTTAATGTAATTATAGAATCGCTCAACATCAGTCATTATGTAATCAGTATTTTTAAGTAGTGTAGAAACTAATTTATGGTTTTCTGCGGTCAGCAAAACACAATTCAACGAAGGAACACGCTGTGCTTTTGACGGAATGTCCAAAGAAATATAATTATCAATTATTGTAGAGATTTCTTGATGTAACTGGTCAAGGGGGATTTCCTTAGCAGATTGTATGACATAAATGTAGGTTCTCATTTCTATTCACTTCTACACAAAAATAATTTGTGTTTCGGAGTATTTAATTTTTCTTGACGAACTTAGTTAAAATTACAATTGTTTGCTCGTTAATTTTACCTTCTATCTGCTCCGTATTATCTGAAACCAACTTTATTTTTTTTACTACCGTACCTTTTGATGCCGAAAAATTTGTCCCTTTGACATTAAGGACTTGAGTTAATATAACTGTATCGCCATTTTCAAGAATATTACCGAAAGCATCTTTATGAATTTCCGGGACTTCTAAAGCACTCATTGCCCATTGGATAGTATCTTCATCTAAATCAACGGATGATATTAAATTACTCGCCCAGTCTTCTTCTTTAAATTTTTGTGCAATTCTATAACTTAAGGCTTGAACACTTGCTTCAGGGCTCCAAATACTTCCTTCTAAACAACGCCAATAGAACCCGGAATCTTGCTTGTCCATGTTCTCTAAACAAGTTTGGCATATAGCTACTTGATTATTTATTGAATCATCTGTTTTAGGGCTAACGGTAAATGCAATTGTTGCAGGCTGTTCATTACAAAGTTCACATAAACCTTGATTTCGATTAAGTAGTTCTTTACTGATTAACATTTTTTATTATTTAGGTTGTTTTATGTATGATTTTATTATAAATAGCATTTGAATCATATTTACTGAACATATTAATCCAAATAGCCCTTGAGGTTCTAAATATAATCGGAAATAGCACAATCAATATAGTTACCAATGAAATAAGGTTAGGTGCTATTTCCCACCCATAGAAAGAATAAACAATTAAATGCATAACAACGGCAATAACAGTTGTTGTGGCATGGCTTATCATCATAGCCCCATAATAAAATCCAATCTCTCTTTGAAAATCTTCTCCGCATATTGGGCAGTAATGGGGCATTTTATTTAAGTATTTTAAACGATAAGGGTTTTTAACCCAAAACAAATCACCCCCCTGACAACGCGGGCATTTCAACTTTAAAATACTATATAATTTACTTCCCTTTTTCATACTACTCCTATTGAATTACTAAGATTAAATAGGAAACATAATAATTACAGCCTATGATTAATATAATTGAAATAATAAAGGTAAGTAGCATTGAAAAAGGTATCTTTTGTGTGGTAAGTGTATGGTTTTTCTTTTTAAATGCGTTTTTAACAGGCCCAATAATATAGAACAGATTAATTATTGATCCTAACAGCAAAAAGAATGCAGATGAATAGTAATGCGAGTGCCATTCCTCCACAAGCATTAAGTCTTTACTGTAATAGCCTGCCAGAAATGGAAAACCTGTTATTGATAAACCGCAGATTGCTATAACAAGTGCAATAAATCTGGTATTAGGCATAATCTCACTAATGTGTTTTACGGAGGTTGTCTTATATACACTATTATAAAATCCGGCTACATAAAACAAGCATGATTTGGCAATAGCATGAGTAACAATATGTAACATAGCAGCCATAATACCTGTACGTGTACCAATTAAAATTGCTAAAATAATGTAGGACAATTGCCCTACGGTTGAAAATGCAAATCGTCGTTTTAAATCGTCTGTTGTTAATGCTCTATATGCTGTGTAAATTGCTGTTAGCCCACACAAATATATTAGCCAACCTCCAGTAAGGAAATTAGAGGTTAAAACATGTATATAGTCTAACCCAAATATGTATACTGCAATTTTTATTAATGCAATTGAACCTGTTTTAACTGTTGCCGCACTATGAATTAATCCGCTTACGGGCGCTGGAGCGGTGTTTGTATTTGGTAACCAAGTGTGGAAAGGGAAAACCGAATTTTTGGAAATGCCTACAACAAACATGCACAGTAGTAGCCCTCCAATTGCAGGACTGATATTATTACTTCCCAACGTTATTTTGCCATTAAATGAAACATGACCAATAAAAGTTTCAGTTATGATTATAGCTGGTAGAAAAATCAAAAAAGAAGGAAGAATGGTTTGTTCTAAAAAACCTATTGCAGATTTTTTTGAAGCGTCATTATTCCTCAGGTTTATTAAGGGATAAGTTAATGGAATCCCAATAAAATAAAAAACAAATAAAGTGATCAAGTTACCGGCACAGGCATTAATCATAACTACAGAAAGTAAAATATTTAAGAAAATGAAAAAGGTTGTTCTTTTCTCTTGAAATTGATATTTAGTGTACTCATAACTATAAATAATAGATATAAGCCACGTACTATTGACTAACAGTAAAAAGATTTTTGAGTACTTATCTATAATGATACTAAAATCGATACTTGGGATTTCAAAATTTAAGTCTGTGCTTAAACTAAATGAAAGAAAGATAGATATTACTGAAATTAAAATAGATATGACGTAAAACAAATCTCTGTTTACCTTTTTCAATGGCAAAAAGAGCAGAGCAATTATTGGCGACAATAAAACAATTAAAAAATACGTCATAATTAAGTTAACATCGAATTCAAGAGTTTTATTTCGTTATAGAATAAATATTGCTGCAATAATCATAATAACTATGATTATCAAATACTGCCAGAAGTCAACAAAGTAGTTACCGTATTTTTGATATAGTTTTTTGAACATATATTTTATTTGACAGTTGGGTTAGCAAAAGGTAATTTCTGAACGCGGGCCTTAACCTTATTATCCCTGATTTTGATAAAAATGTCCGTATCCGGTTTTGAAAACTCTGTTTTAACATAACCCATTCCTATTGCCTTTTTAAGGGTTGGTGACTGAGTTCCACTTGTTACGTGGCCAATTAGATTTCCTGATGCATCCACAATTTCATAATCATGGCGAGGAATGCCCCTGTCAATCATTTCAAATCCGACTAATTTTTTTGTTACCCCAGCTTTTTTCTGAACCGTCAAATTATCACTCGATGTAAATTCTTTTGTAAACTTTGTAATCCATCCAAGCCCCGCTTCTAAAGGGCTGGTAGAATCGTTGATGTCATTTCCATACAAACAATAACCCATCTCCAAGCGTAAGGTGTCTCTTGCTCCTAAACCGATTGGTTTTATACCGTATTCCTTTCCCGCTTCAAAAATCTTATTCCAAATTGTTTCTGCAGCCTGGTTTTGAAAATAGATTTCAAAACCACCGGCTCCCGTATATCCTGTAGCTGAAATAATCACTTCTTTTATTCCGGCTAATTCTCCTGTTTTAAAATGATAATATGGAATAGATTTTAAATCAATATCAGTTAGTTTTTGAAGTGTATCAATTGCTTTAGGGCCCTGCACGGCCAACAATGATAAATCATCCGACATGTTTATCATTTCGCAGTTTAAATTATTTTTAAATTTTATCCAGTTCCAGTCTTTTTCAATATTCGAGGCATTTACAACAAGCATATAAGAACTTTCATCAATTCTGTATACCAGCAAATCATCTACTATTCCCCCGCCACCATTAGTCATACAGGAATATTGTATATCACCTATTTGAAGAAGAGAGGCATCATTACTCGTTACTTTTTGAATTAAATCAAGAGCCTGTTTACCCGTAATTAAAAACTCTCCCATGTGTGATACATCAAATACGCCCACAGCGTTTCTTACGGTATCGTGTTCTATATTGATGCCTTCGTATTGTATGGGCATATTATATCCTGCAAAGGATGCCATTTTTGCTCCCAGCGATTGATGAATTTTACTTAAAGCCGTATTTTTCATTTTTGTATTTATTAATTATTAAATCAAACAACATCTCATCCATATTTATATGAATGGTTTTATATTGACTTGTTGCTCCCTTTTCTATATGCAAACTATTTTTACTTATATCCCATTCTTTAGACAAAAATTTTATCAAATGGGCATTTGCCTTACCATCAATTGGTTTTGCCTTTATTTTTATAGTCCAGTTTCTTTTTTTATCGATTACTATTTCATCTTTGAAAGAACCGGGTTTAACTTTTATATGCAGTTTTATCATTGATTAGATTACACTATTGCCCTTATTATCAATAGAGGAAAACAATTCTTTTATAGCAACATCCAAATTTTCATATTGTCCCTTGAGCGCATTCATAAAAGATTTAAGGTGATAGATATAAACTTCATCCTTTAAAATATTTTCTTTAGTAACATGCACGAAACCCATTTTTTTGAGTTTACTTACACTTATCTCTATAAGTTTGTCTTTAGAATAGGTCATCTGAATAATTTGCTAATACGATTAGGAGTCTTCTCCCAGCATTTTAATGTTCCATCAAAGTACATAGCTATTAATTTATACGAGCTTGGTATTTGATTCATATGAAGATGGTAGGTTGCTATGCGTGTTCCATTAGGTAATTTATCAAATTCTTTTTTCAAATATTCTGAATAGTCTTTATACTTTTCGCTTGTAGTTTCTATAGTATCATCCAACACAGCAGTTTCGTCTATATGTTCCTGAAATGAATTAAAGAAATAAAAACTATCATAATACCCGAAGTTAATCTCTTTGAAATCCGCATGGATAAAATTTACATTTTTGAAGCGATATTTAGCTGTCAATTTTTCGCATAGTTCAACAAAGTGTTTCCTATAGTCAACTCCTGTATAATGAGCTTCGGTATGAGAACTCGCTACAAAACAAAACTTACCTACGCCACTGCCAATATCCAATATTTTCTGCTTAGGTTTAGTTGCTAAAAATTGAGCCGCCTTTATAGCCACTTCTACCTCCGTAAAATGTCGTTTAGACAGTTCTCTTAAACCGGCGGGGTATATCGTGTCAAACTCTTTATCTGTAACGGACATATTATATTTTAAATATTCAACAATCATCTTCTAACCCAAAGTTTAAGAAATCCATCATTTGTTTCTTTTATTTTTTTAAAGGAATCTGGGATTTCAAAATTGTTTCCATGATAGGTAACTAATCGCGTACCTTTTTTGGCTTTGTCTAATTTATTCTCTGTTTGTGCAGAATAGTATTCATATAATAGACTTGACAAGGGAACTTCGTCATTTAATCTTTCTGAAAAAACAAAATTCTCATAAAATGGATTATACAAATAGAAGGCATTAAAATTTATAAAATCGATTTCCGCTGCGTCTTTATTATGAACTATTGCATTTTTAATATTAAAATGATAAATGAGTTCATTTGCTAACTTAGCAAGACTGGGGCGATATTCTACTCCGTAAAAAGAACTGTCAGAAATGCTTGCCCCTGCAATACAAAACTTGCCGACTCCTGCCCCTATATCTAAAACATGCTTTTTACCATCTTCGGTTAGCCATTGTGCAGCAGTTTTAGCAATGTGTAAGGGAGTGAAATAAATTTTAGAAGATTTTTGCAAATATTCAGGAAGCAACGAGCTAAAGTTCTCCTCGGTTAATTCAAGTGTATTTTG
>DATFTU010000156.1:0-2402 GCA_035261565.1 Bacteroidia bacterium | reverse complement strand
TAATAACTTTTGTAATCAGCTCATTTGGCTGGCGTGCCGTAACACGATAGCTCAGCACATAGTTATTCATGTTTACAAGGCGTTCTTCGTGCACGCTTTGTAATTTTATATCGGCATTATAAGCCATCAGCACAGGCAGTGTATCGCCAATGGGCGAGCCCGACCCCAGGTTACCACCCAGCGTGGCCTGCGTGCGTATTTGTTTAGAGCCAAAAACGGTTAGTGCTTCGTTTAAAGCAGGCAATTCGTTTTTCGAAATTGTTTTTACTTCTTCTAAACTCATGCCCGCGCCAAATTTCAGTACATAATCAGTACGCGTACATTTTTTCAGTTCTTCAATATTACACAGGTCAATAACTTCGGCTAATAATTCGTGTCGTTTGGTAACACGCAAGGCCACATCGGTTGCCCCGCTTATTAGTACCGAGTTTTGCATTTTTTCTCTCAACTCTAAAGCCTCTTGTTTTGTTTTAGGCTGAAAATATTTTTGCTTGCCCGTTTCAATTTCTACGGCTTTACTTTCGGTTTTAATTTTAGTGAGGAGTTCTATAATATGTTTTTCATTTTGGGTAAAAAAGTCAGTACCGTTATGTACGCAAGCCTTAGCCGCCGCTTCAATAATAGGTTTGTAACCCGTGCAACGGCAAAGGTTTCCGGTAAGAGTATCTTCAATGGTTTCTTTGGTTGGGTTATTTTCTGTCTTATATAACGAAAAAATCGACATCACTATACCTGGCGTGCAATACCCGCATTGGCTGCCATTGCATTCCACCATTTCTTTTTGCACGGGGTGTAAAATTTCTTTGTTGCCATCACGCTGCATTAAATTCTCAACCGTAATTAATTGCTTGCCGTTAAGCATGGGCAAAAAAACCAAACACGAGTCTATAGCATGGTAATGCAATTTTCCATCACCACCCAACTCGCCAATAACAACCGTGCAAGCTCCGCAATCGCCTTCGGCACAACCTTCTTTCACTCCTTTGTGCAGCGGACTATTACGCAAAAAATTTAACACCGTTGTAGTGGGCGGCAACTGTTCGCTAAAAGCAAGGTTTTGTATTTTATCGTCTAAAACAAATGAAATGGTTTGTTGCATGGTTTTCAATGTAAACTTTAAAGGTAAAAAGTTCTGCCGTATTTTTTGCTTACTTTAAAACTTTCGGGCTTGTTTTTTTATTTCGCACATCAATCAATTTAGCTAAAATGCTAATGGCAATTTCTTGTGGAGTAATAGCTTCAATATCAAGTCCAATGGGCATATCAATTTCTTTCAGTTCTTTTTCATTTAAATGCTTAGCAGCCATCAAATTTTTTTTAGCAATCTCCACTTTGCGTTCGCTGCCAATCATACCAATATACTGGTGCGGCTTTTTAGATGTTAAAGCCAGTATCTCTCTGTCATACGCATGATTATGTGTTAAAATAACCACAAATGTATTTTCATCAAAACTCAATTGTTCAATGGCGGTAGCATGTTGTTCTTTTATCATCACGCAATCAACTATATCAATATCATCAAAAGCCTCATAGCGTTCGTCAATTAGTGTAACATTAAAATCTAAGTCAGTGGCAAATTTTGCCAGAGCCTTACCAATATGCCCTGCGCCAAAAATGTATACTTTTTTTCTATTCATAATCGGTTCAATAAAAAGTTCAACCGTACCGCCGCAACACATGGCAAGCTCACTCACCAAATTATGCTTCACGGTTTTTGCTTCGTTATTTTTTATCACTTCAAGCGCTTGTGCAATTACCACTTTTTCGAGCGAGCCACCGCCAATGGTACCTGCAATGTCTCCGTTTTCATATACAAGCATTTTAGCGCCTGTTTTTCGCGGTGCCGACCCTTTAGTGCCGGTTATGGTACATAAAGCGGCTTTGCGTTTGCTGTTTTCAACTTCCAGTATTTTTTTAAAAATACTCACCGCTTATTTCTGATTCGGGATAACAACCTTAAACGATGAACCAGCCAACGGGGTCGATTCCACACTCACATTTCCTTTAATTTTTTCGGCAGCCTCTTTTACTATATACAACCCAATACCCGAGCCTTCCTTACGGCTCACACTACCGGTTCTGAAAAACAATTTAAATATATTCTGAAGATGCTCATTCGAAATCCCAATACCATTATCTGAAACCACCAGGCTAACTTCTTTTTCGTTTGCCTTAATTTTTACCTGTATGCGATGGGGTTCTTTTTTATCCGGGTTCTGGTATTTAATAGCATTTGAAACCAGGTTTTTTAAAATCACATCTATCCTGAATAAATCGCCCAAAAATTCACCGCTTTGTTCAACCTCGCTTTCAAACACCACCGCCGAATCAATATTGCGTAACGAGTCTATTACCGATGTGGCAAGTTCTTTAAAATCAATTTTATTTTTTATTTCCTCCGC
>DATFTU010000155.1:0-2219 GCA_035261565.1 Bacteroidia bacterium | reverse complement strand
CATGTTATAATTTTATCTATGCCTAAACCTACTTTTTCGCTCTCAAAAAGTTTTCAATCTCAGTTAAGCTAAGGGCATTAAAACAAAAATCTCTTGTCAATAAACCTTTGCGGGCAACACAAGTGCCAAAATGCATATCATGAAAACCTTGCTTTTCGTGCGCATCGGGGTTAATAGAAATTTTCACACCCTTTTCCATGCAATAAGGAATCCAGCGCCAGTCAATGTCTAAACGGTAAGGGTGCGCGTTTAATTCTATTACCACATTGTTAGCGGCACAGGCATCAATTATTTTTTTATGATTAACAGGATAACCCGGGCGACCTAATAACAAACGCCCCGTTGGGTGACCTAAAATAGTAGTATAGGGATTCTCTATGGCTTTAATTAAACGCTCGCTTGCTTTGTCTTCATCCATTTTAAAATGTTGGTGGATGGATGTAACCACATAATCAAACGTAGCTAAAACTTCATTCGAGTAGTCAAGTGAACCATCATATAAAATATCACACTCGGTGCCTTTTAAAATTTTAAACGGAGCCAGTTTTTTATTTAGCTCATCAATTTCTTTATGTTGTAAAAGTATGCGGTCTTCTTTCAAGCCATTGGCATACACAGCATTTTTAGAGTGGTCGGCAATGCCAAAATATTCGTAACCTAATTCTTTGCAATAGCCTGCCATTTCTGCCAAAGTGTTAGCACCATCACTATACGTACTGTGGTTATGCAAAATTCCTTTTAAATCTTTTTCTTCAATTAAATGGGTAGGATAGTGGGCATGTATTTCTTTATCGAACAAACCATCGCGCCATTCAGCAATAAAATAGGGTTGTTTTAAACTTTGATAAACTTCTTCTTCCGACTCAAATGAATTATTTGTAAGCGAACCAAAACCTATTTTCTCTAAATGTTCTTTGGTAGATGATGTTTTTACTAAATCATAATAAAACGCCTCTTCTGTAGTAAAAATAATATTAACCGGTATCGGGCTCTTAAATTCGTTTTCAAAAACTTCATCTGCAGCTACTAAAATATCAATACTGCTCAGCGTTTCACATTTTCTATATATGTCGCCTGTTAAACTAATATTAGAAACATATTGAAGCTCTTTTAATTCTTCTAAAAAAGTATCTGCTAATTCCTCTACCGCTGCATAATGCACTTTGCCACTGGCTGATTGCATAAACTCAATGCTTTGTTTTATGCTTTGTTGCGTTTTTTGTCCAAAGCCTTTTAAATCAACTAAGCGATTTTCGTAACAAGCATATAGCAACTCACCCGGACTTTCAACCTGCAATTCATGCCAAAGCTGTTTTACTTTTTTTGGTCCAATGCCTTTAACCGAAAGCATTTCAATAACACCTGCCGGAGTTTTTTCTATCAATGCATCTAACTCTGCTGAGGTGCCTTTATGCGCTATCTCAACAATTGTTTTCGATAAACTTTTACCAACCCCTTCTTGCAAAGCCAGTTTTTCTTCCGTAAAATCTTCAGGGGCTATGTGCATTTTAGAAAGCCTGAAAGCTCCGTTAGCCAGAGCTTTAATTTTAAATGCATTTCCATCATGCAACTCCATTAGTTTAGAGGTAAGTTGCAGTTTTTCGGCTATATCATAACAATCTAACATTCCTATAAAAGTGTTTGTGCTACAATTAAATCTTGCGGGTAGGTAATTTTTATATTCTCTTTATTTCCTTCAGTAATAAATATGTTGTGCCCAATTTTCTCCACCATACTGGCATCATCCGTAAATAAAGGACTGTAAGACATTTCGTAGGCTTTAAGCAAAATGTCTTTTTTAAAGCATTGTGGTGTTTGTACCACTTTAAATTTTGTTCTGTCTACTGCTTTAGATTCTGTGCCATTTACTTCGCGTAACGATTCATTCATGTCAATTACAGGAATAGCCACCCCATGTTGCTCAGCTGCTGCAAATGTTTTCTCAATAGTTTGTAAATTAACTAATGGTCTGGCAGCATCATGTACACCAACAAGTGTTACGTCTTTATTCAAAACTGCCAAGGCATTTTTAACCGATTGGTAACGTGTATCGCCACCTGCAACAACTTGAATATTTTTAAGGTTAAATCTCGATTTTATTTTCTCAAACACATCAAAATAATCTCTGTGAAGTGAAATAATTACCTGGATGTCTTTATTAAAAAGCTGAAATTTTTCTATACTATAAACTATAACGGGCTTGCCGTTTATTTCAATTA
>DATFTU010000154.1:0-5913 GCA_035261565.1 Bacteroidia bacterium | reverse complement strand
CAGGTAAACACGTGTTTATATCTCCGTTAAAAAAATCGCTTGCAATTAAAGTCAGCAAGGGCCTTACACGCTTGCCGCCAAGGGCTAAAAAATATGTTAAGGGTTGATATAAATTTTCGGGCGTTTTAGGAAACTGATTTACAGCCTGATTAAAATAAACATCAAACGCGCTCGAAAAATTTTTGTATAGGTTTTCTGTCATTATTTTTTCTCTTTCCAATTCCACCACTTTGATTTTTTGGCATCGTGTTTTTTCTCGGTAGCGTAATAAACGGCGCATCTAAAAACATACAGCAAACACCTGTCCTGCACAACACCTGCATATTGATTTGAAAGATGGTATAATTCCTCAGGCGATTGATTTTTTAAAGCCGCAATACTTTTAATGTTAATGTTATACAAATCGTTGGCAATAGATTTACCCACGCCCGGAATTTGCATTAACTCTTTAATAGCGCTTGCTTTATTTTGTGTTTCAACCGCCAACACAAAAAACCTACAGTTTTAAAAGATAAGTACCATAACCGCTTTTAGTAAGCGGTTGCGCTATTTTGTGCAATTGCTCTTTAGTAATGTAACCCATGTTGTAAGCAATTTCTTCTATACATCCTATTTTTAAACCCTGGCGCTCTTCAATAACCTGTACAAACTGCCCGGCTTGCATAAGCGAGGCAAAAGTACCTGTATCAAGCCACGCAGTACCTCTGTCAAGTATACGTACTTCCAGTTTTTTATCTTCTAAATATTTTTTGTTTACGTCGGTAATTTCATACTCGCCACGCGCGCTTGGCTTTAATTCTTTAGCAATTTTTACCACTGAATTGTCGTAAAAATATAAACCCGGCACCGCGTAATTAGACTTTGGTTTGGCAGGTTTCTCTTCGATAGAAAGCACGCGGTGGTTGGCATCAAAATCAACTACGCCATAACGCTCAGGGTCGCTAACGTGATATGCAAATACAATACCTCCATCGGGGTTTTTGCAGGTTTGCAGCTGGCGGCCCAAACCTTGCCCGTGGAAAATGTTATCGCCCAATACCAAAGCAACCTTATCATTACCAATAAATTTTTCGCCAATAACAAAAGCCTGCGCTAAACCATTTGGCACCTCTTGCACCGCGTATGAAAACTTGCAACCTATTTGCTCGCCGGTACCCAATAGTTTTTCAAAATTTGGCAAATCGGCAGGTGTAGAAATTATTAAAACCTCGTTTATACCGGCCATCATTAAAATAGATAAGGGGTAATAAATCATAGGTTTATCGTACACGGGCATCATTTGCTTGCTCATGGCAAGCGTTAGCGGGTGTAAACGAGTGCCGGAGCCTCCGGCCAAAATTATTCCTTTCATAATCTGTAAGATAAGGTTACAAATAAATTAACAAGCGAATTTAAAATTAATCCGGTAAACGGTTAACTATTTCAAGCTGTTTTTTGTAAATTCTTTTTTTATTGAGGTAACGCAAATCCTGAAGTATTTGCCTTACATATACCGTACCGCCAAAGGAGTAAAACCAGCCGCTAAAATTTAAGCGCGAGTTATCGGCGACCACCAACCTGTATCCACCCATTACGTTTAAGGCAAACCAGCGGGTAGGCTTAAAGTTTACATCCAGTGCAGTACCTAAAGGCATTATCCATCCGTTTCGGTTAGGCAGCGCCCTGCCGGTGGCAGCATCTGTACTGGTAATGTTGTACTTACCCACACCAATTTCTACGGGTATGCCAATTTCCCACCAGCGGGTTTCAATAAACGAGTACTCGTAAAAAGTGGTTAAGTATTGTAGTTTGGTATTTTGATTTATTGTTCTGTCAAGTCTTGCCACATAGCGTTGAGTTGAATTAGTAACACTATACCCTCCCAGGCCCATATTGTGCCTGTCGTACAAAGTAACTCCTGCCTTAATGCCCCATATATTTACCGGCTTGCCATTTATGAAAGAATTTCGCTGGTCGGATGCCAATAAAGGAAACACATGCTTGGGACGAAAAATCCAGGTGGAGTCTTTTATAAATTGTTTGTGTAATGAGTCTAACTTAAACTCTTTAGTTTGCCCTTTTACAGCCAAATTAAACAGCATAAAAAAACACAACGCAAATGCGGTTTTATAAAAAACAAGCCTCGCCTGTATATTCATTCCTGGTTCTTTTTTTAGTTAGATGCGTTGGGGGCGCAAAAGTATAAACCTACGAACGAAAATACGGTTGTTTTAGCTTTATTTTAAGATAAATTAATATTTAAGTTACTTCACTTTATCGTGAAACACTTTTTTAAACTTATCAACCTTAGGTTTAATTACATACTGGCAGTAGGGTGCATCGCCATTTTCATTGTAATAATTTTGATGGTAATCTTCGGCCGGGTAAAAAACCGTAAAAGGCTCAATAGCTGTAACAATAGGCTTATCAAAAGCTCCTGATTTGTTTAGTTCATCTTTATACATTTCGGCCAGATGTCTTTGGGTTTCGTTATGGTAAAAAATAACCGACCTGTATTGCGTACCCGCATCGTTACCCTGCCTGTTTAATGTAGTGGGGTCGTGGGTTTGCCAAAAAGCTTCCAGCAATTCTTTAAATGAAACTTCGTTGGGGTTATATACTATTTGGCACACTTCGGCATGACCGGTCATGCCGGTACAAACTTCTTTATAGCCCGGGTTTTTTACCGTGCCCCCGCTGTAACCTGAGGTTACTTTTATAACCCCCTTCATTTGCTGAAAAACAGCTTCAACACACCAAAAACACCCGGCGCCAAAGGTGGCAGTTTCGGTTACACCGTTATAGGTTGTTTCGGCAGAGTTGGTTGAATTAGTCATTTCGTTGGTTTTGGTTGATTTATATTCGGTTGGTTTTGGTTTTTGTGCGCAAGCGCCCATAAAAAAAGCAACCACTAAAACCAGGGTTGCTTTTATATTTACTGTTTGCATGGTTTTGGTTTTATATAAATATAGACGGTTAAAAACCAAAAACCTTACAACTTATTTTTTCTTAACTTTTTCTTTTCCAACAAACTCGTATAGTTTTTTAGGTATATCGCGTTTAGTAAGTTTATATGTGCCCGAAACATCGTAACCATCCACTTTTACATCAATAATCATGGTTTCATCCTGGTCGTTAGTAGCCATTGATTGTGCTTCAATCCATTTTTTTTGTTCCCCTTCATCATCATACGTACTATCTTTAGTAACCTTATATTTCATCCATTTAAAGCCGTGTTTTTCAAAGGCTATATTGGTAAATACTTTGCCATCTTTAAATTCAAGCTCATCCTCGGCCGGTTTTTTGCCTTTAGGTTTACCGTCTTTCATTTCATCAACCTGTATGGTATATATTTTTCTATCCAGTGCATCTTTATCTCCCTTAAAAGAGAACATGCCAAACGCCAGCACACAAGCAGCAGCAGTTATTATTGATTTTGTCTTTAACATTATTTTATGGTTTTGGCCAAAAATAATTTTTTAGGGCATTGCTTTTTTGTATAGTTTTCAACAGAAATTGATTTTCAACATTTTTAACAGCATGAACACGCCTTTAGCAGAACGTATGCGGCCTCAAACGCTCGATGACTATGCCGGGCAATCGCATTTAGTTGGCCCTGGTAAACCGCTGCGCCGTGCTATAGAACAGGGTTTGCTGCCATCTATGATTTTTTGGGGCCCGCCCGGTGTTGGTAAAACTACACTTGCCAACATTATTTCGCACATGTTAAAACGCCCGTTTTACACACTTAGTGCCATAAATTCTGGAGTAAAAGATGTGCGCGATGTTATCGAAAAAGCACAAAGCCAGCATTTTTTCGGGCAAAACAAGCCTGTTATGTTTATTGATGAGATACACCGTTTTAGCAAATCGCAACAAGATTCGCTTTTAGGCGCGGTAGAAAAAGGTATTGTTACCTTAATTGGCGCCACTACCGAAAATCCATCGTTTGAAGTTATTCCCGCTTTACTTTCTCGTTGTCAGGTTTTTGTATTAGAACACCTTACCAAAACCGAATTGGAAAATTTGCTTATACATGCTATTAAACATGATGAGCTGTTAAAACAAAAAAAAATTGAACTGAAAGAAAGTGATTTTTTATTGCGCGTATCGGGCGGAGATGCACGCAAGCTTTTAAATGCTTTAGAGATTGTTGTAAACGCTGCCGATGCTAACGAAATTGTTATTACAGATGAGATGGCAAAAGAGAGTTTAAACAACAATATTGCCATGTACGATAAAGGGGGCGAGTTGCACTATGATATTATTTCGGCTTTTATAAAATCCATACGTGGCAGCGACCCCAACGCTGCCGTATATTGGCTGGCCCGCATGATTGATGGTGGCGAGGATATAAAATTTATTGCACGCCGTTTGGTTATTTTAGCCAGCGAAGATATTGGCAACGCAAACCCAACCGCTTTGGTTATTGCCAATAATTGTTTTCAGGCAGTTAATGTAATCGGGTACCCCGAGGGGCGAATTATCCTTTCACAATGTGCAACCTATTTAGCTTCATCGCCAAAAAGTAATGCCAGTTATGAGGCTATAAATATGGCTATGCAACTGGTTAAAGAAAAACCAAACATGCCTGTGCCCTTGCATTTACGAAATGCACCCACCAAGCTGATGAAAGATTTAAACTATGGCAAAGAGTATAAATACGCGCATGCTTACGACCAAAATTTTGTAGAACAGGAGTTTTTACCCGATGAAATTAAAAACACAAAAATTTACAACCCCGGCAACAATCCCCGCGAAAATGAATTGAGGACTTATTTAAAAACCCTTTGGAAAAATAAATACGGTTATTAAAAATTACAATTTATATTTTTGCGCTAATGACTAAACTAAGTGTAAACATTAATAAAATTGCCACGCTGCGCAATGCGCGTGGAGGAAACACGCCAAACCTTATACAAGTTGCTAAAGATTGCGAACGTTTTGGCGCACAGGGTATAACCGTGCACCCGCGCCCCGATGAAAGGCACATACGTTATGCCGATGTATACAATTTAAAAAAAATTGTAACTACCGAATTTAACATTGAAGGCAACCCGCGCGAACAAAAATTTATTGATTTGGTTTTAGCTGTTAAACCAACACAGGTAACATTGGTACCCGATGCGGATGGGCAACTAACATCCGACCACGGGTGGGATACCATTAAACACAAAACATATCTTAAAGAAATTATTTCGTTGTTTAAATTGAATGGTATACGCACATCGGTTTTTGTAGATGCCGATTTAAAAATGGTTGAAGGTGCTACTGATATTAATACAGACAGAATTGAGTTATATACCGAGTCGTACGCCAAAAATTTTCATACAAATAAAGAAAAAGCCATACAGGCCTTTGCCGATGCGGCTGCTTTAGCGTATGAGTGTAATTTGGGTTTAAATGCCGGGCATGATTTAAGCTTGGATAACCTTAAATTTTTTAAAGAAAATTTACCGCATTTACTGGAGGTTTCTATCGGGCACGCATTAATTTCTGATGCATTATACTATGGATTGGAAAACACCATAATGATGTACCGCAGGCAGTTGCAGTAAAACTAATTCAACACATCTAAACTTCCCAAACCTTCGCGCACTACAACAGGTTCATCCTCAGTACAATCAAGTATGGTGGTGGTGTAAATATTTCCGTAACCTCCGTCAATAACGGCATCAACAATTTTTTCGTACTGACCATAAATCATTTCCGGGTCGGTAAAGTAATCCGTTATTTCATCATCATTGTTATGCAGTGAGGTTGATACCAAAGGAAAACCAAGTTGATTAATTATTTCTTTACAAATGTTATTATCAGGTACACGAATACCAATTGTTTTTTTGTTTTGCTTTAAAAACATTTTAGGTATGTTGTTTGCCGCTTGCAAAATAAATGTGTAAGGCCCCGGCAATGCTTTTTTCATTAACCTGAATG
>DATFTU010000153.1:0-2877 GCA_035261565.1 Bacteroidia bacterium | reverse complement strand
AGTTGTTGCCTGAGCATGCCCCCTTTTATGATAAAGAGCAATTGACTGATAAACCTGAACGTTTTTTTGTAAGTGAGATTATTCGTGAAAAAATATTGATGAATTATCAAAAAGAAATTCCTTATAGCACCGAGGTTGTTGTGGAGTCTTTTAAGGAGGATGAAAAAATTATACGTATTGAAGCTGTTATTTATGTGGAGCGCGATAGCCAAAAAGGAATTATTATAGGCCACAAAGGCGAAGCCATAAAAAAAATAGGCATACAAGCACGCACCGATGCTGAAACTTTTTTTGGAAAACATATACATTTAGAATTATTTGTAAAAGTTGATAAAGACTGGCGTACAAATGAAAGCCGCCTGAGAAGGTTTGGATATAATAATTAGAAACTAATTGAGAGAACAGCATGAAGACAGGCGTACTGCTTATAAACCTTGGAACACCGGATAACCCATCAACACCCGCAGTTAGAAAATATTTAACCGAGTTTTTAAACGACAGGCGTGTAATTGATATATCTGCCTTAGGGAGGTTTTTTTTAGTGAATTTATTTATTGTACCCTTTCGTTCATCAAAATCAGCTAAGCTTTATAAGGAAATTTGGAGTAAAGAAACAGGCTCTCCCCTCCTGCATAATAGTAAAGAATTAAAGGTTAAGGTTCAAAAAAAATTGGGCGATAATTTTGTGGTTGAACTGGCTATGCGTTATCAAAGTCCGGATATAAAAACCGCCTTAGAAAACTTGCGTAAGCAAAAGCCAAAAAAAATTATTGTGCTTCCGCTTTACCCGCAATATGCTTCATCGAGCACCGGTTCTACGTTAGAAAAAGTGTTTGATGAAATAAAAACCTGGGAAGTAATCCCCGAGTTAAAGTTATTTAGCAATTTTTATGATAACGAAGATGTAATTGACTGCTATGTAGAAAACGCTAAAAAGTTTGATTATAATAACTACGACCATATATTATTTAGTTATCACGGTTTACCCGAAAGACAAATAAAAAAGGCATCTGAGCATTATGGTGATAACTCTTGCTTTATGGGTACTTGCTGCGAAAGTATTACTGAAAAAAACCAATATTGCTATCGGGCCAATAGTTTTAAAACCACACAACTTATTGCGCAAAAATTAAACCTGCCTAAAGAGAAATACACCATTTGTTTTCAAAGTCGTTTAGGGCGTAGTGAGTGGATTAAACCTTATACCGATCAGGTTTTAAAAGAGCGTGCTGCCAAAGGCGATAAAAAAATACTGGCATTTTCGCCCGCTTTTGTTGCCGATTGTCTAGAAACCATATATGAAATTACCGAGGAATACAATCACTCCTTTAAACAATACGGGGGCGAAAAAATAGACCTCGTGCCAAGCCTGAACAGTAATGATAACTGGGTTAATGCCATTGAAAAAATGGTGTTAAAATAATTCTGTCATATCCTATCCAAATATTCAGTAAGTTTGCGTAGCATGTTGCGTAAAAGTTTTGCCATATTTTTTCTGTGCGTGTACAGTTTGGTTTTACTAAAGCCACTGTTTCCTTTTATAGATTATGCTATAAATAAAGAATATATTGCCAAAAACCTTTGCGAAAACCGTAACAAGCCTAAGCTTAACTGTAATGGAAAGTGCCATTTAATGAAGCAATTAAAAAAATCGAGCGCCGACGTTCCTTCAGATGGCAACACAACTAAAGGTTCATCAAATCAAGAAGAAAATTGTGTTCATGTGGCTTCTTTATTTTCTTTTAATACAGAGCTTGTAAATTCTCAACCAAACAATTCTTATATCCGTACTTTTAAAAGTACGCTTCCTTCAAATTATTTAAAAGATATTTTTCACCCACCTCAGGCTTAATTACTATACGTTTTTCTTGATGCAATTTCTTGTTGCATCTATTTAGTAATTAAATCAGTTTACGAATGAAGAATTTAAAGATTCTTCTTTTAGTTGCAGGCATGCAAAGCTCATTGCTGTTTGCAACCAAAGGAGGAGATACAATAAGTTGCAATACAGGTTGTTGTCAAAAAAACTCATATGCTCCGGCAGGTATAATGATTGACCACGTGCACCCAAAAGGCAAATTTGGATTGGCTTATAGCTTTATGGCTATAGGTATGAATGGTAATTTAAGCGGTACTCACTCTATTAGCAATGATGCTATATTTAATAACTACATGATGGCTCCCAGCCATATGCAAATGCAAATGCACATGCTAATGCCCATGTATGGAATTACCAATAAATTAACCGCCATGGCTATGATAAACTACTCCATTAACAAAATGAGTATGAATATGGCTCCAATGGGTATGATGATGAATATGCCCGGCATGACAATGAATAACCCGGAAGCTAATATGCCTACATCATGTACTTCATCGGGTTTAGCAGACACAAAATTATACCTGCTATACAACTTTTTAGGTGCATGTAACCATCGTTTAGTTGTAAGTGCAGGTGTTAGTTTGCCAACAGGTAATATTAATGCTAAAGGTGTTACCATGCAGGGCAGTAACTCAATACTGGCCTATAATATGCAACTGGGCACTGGCACATATAACTTGCTACCGGGCTTAGTGTATTGCGGGCAACTAAATCGTTTTACTATTGGTGCTGCTATACAAGCTAATATAAAAATGGGCGTAAATTCTCGAAATTATTGTTGGGGAAATGAATACAGCTTTAGTCCCTGGGTGGCATATAAGTTAACTAACTGGTTGAGTGCTTCTTTAAGAGGTGAGGTATATTACCAAAATGCCATGTATGGATACGATACAGACATAAATATCTCATCGGGCAACGACCCTTCGGCAAATGTATATAACTACGGAAGCAGAAGTATGCTAAATGTTTTAGGCGGGTTAAACTTTTCGGCGCCT
>DATFTU010000152.1:0-4879 GCA_035261565.1 Bacteroidia bacterium | reverse complement strand
AAGAAGAAAAAACACCATATATAATACACTTTATGAATAAAACCTATAATTTTTATTGTGATGAAAGCACACATTTGCAAAATGATGGCAAACCGTATATGATAATTGCTTATGTAAGTTCCTCATATCATCAATTAAAATCACATAAGGATATTATTAAGAGTTTAAAAGAAAAACATAAAGTATCCAGGGAGATAAAATGGTCAAGCGTTTCAAAAAGTAAATACCCGTTTTATAGCGATTTAATTGACTATTTTTTCTTGAATGATTTAAAATTTAGAGCTATTATAGTTGATAAAAGTCAAATTGATGAAAATAGACCTGGTTTCACCTATAATGAATTTTATTTCAAAATGTATTATCAATTAATTCATAACAAGTTAGATTTTGAATGTAATTACAATGTATACTTTGATATAAAAGATACATGTAGCCAAGCGAAACTTCGTAAATTAAAAGATATATTGAAACTAAATACCTCTCTTAGGAGTTTCCAATTTATAAGGTCTCATGAAAGTCATTTAATGCAGCTTACAGATTTAATAATGGGTGCTATTAATTATAAACTTAGAAATGAAACTAAAGTTACAGCTAAAACTAAATTAATCGAGAAAATAGAATCTCACAGTAAGATTTTGATTAATAAGCCAACTCCAAAGAATGAGGACAAGTTGAATCTTTTTTTTATTAATTTAAAGTAGACTCTTTATGCCTTTTAATTTAATTAAACGTTATTGTGATTTATTAGAAATCGCACATTTCCAGCCACATGATAGGACTAAGTCTCTTACTGGAGTTTTTAAACAAGATATAGAAAACAATCCAAGCTTAAAATTCAGAAGCAAAACAATAAGGCCTGTTCAAAAAGTAGACCCTGTAGCTGATATGGACGAGCTGTTTCGTCATTTAACCACTCAAGATGACTTAGATGCAAACGGAAAAAAAAGTGGTTCAAGGTCATTTGAAATAGATAGGTCTCAGAGATTGCATTGGATAAAATATCATATAGAAGAAAAGAAGACAGATAATATAGAAGTATTTAGTTGTGTAGATGTAACCGAAAGTTCTGGAGAAGTAATTAGAACATATATTTATGATAAAGATAAAGAGTACATAATAATTTTAGAACCTTATAGAAAACCAGGAGATTATTATTTAATTACTGCATATTATTTAAATAAGAAACAAGGTAAGAAGCAAATTGCCTCTAAAATGAAAAAGAAACTACCCGAAGTTCATTAAAAAGCAAAACCCGATATGTATCTGGACATAACGGGTCTCGAAGCTCCTTCCTCAATGGTAGGATGAACAAGACAAATGTACAACAAGAAGTTTGTCAATCAACAAAAGTAGTCTATTTAGAAATAGTCTAAATAAGAGGAGATAAATAACCATAAAGTACTATTTAACAATTAGTTATAAATTTTAAAATTTTTTGAATTCTTTAACTCTTAGTTTATCATCTGTTAATTATTACTATAATTCTGCTTAAAATCTAGTTTATCTTTAGTTAGAATTCGGTTTATTTCTAGTTAGAATTCTATTAAATCCTTTACTTTTTTCTCCTTTTTGAATTCATGAACATGAATTCATATTTACATATTTAATTTTATTCATTTTTATTCTAGCTCTTTTCCTGCTTTTTATTTCAACTCTATTTCCTATTAATTTTATCATTTATTCATACTTAGAACTTCTTTTTATCTAGTTCAAATCCCTTCGTAGATAAAAACCAAAAATGATTTACATAAAGAGGTAGAAGACTAAAAAAAGACAATTGCTGAAAGGAACAAAAAATGATTGAATTAATAGAAAAAGGGGTAAATAATTGGTCTTATTTAATTACTATAACTGTTTTATTATCAGTCACAAACAATTGAATATCAGTTAGAAAAAAGACTTGCGGATTTTAGATAAAAAATGAGGTAAAAACTACTCTACCGTTACCGATTTTGCCAGATTACGAGGTTGGTCTACATTACAGCCACGCATTACAGCAATATGATATGATAACAATTGTAATGGAACTACCGAAACAAGCGGCACTAAAGATTCATCTGTTTCAGGAATTTCAATGGTATAATCAGCTGATTTTGCGGCTTCTTTGTCGCCTTCGTTTACAACAGCAATAATTTTGCCTTTACGCGCTTTAATTTCCTGTATGGTGCTGATTACTTTTTCGTAATTAGGGCCTTTGGTGGCAATTACAACTACGGGCATTTCTTCATCAATTAAGGCAATAGGGCCGTGCTTCATTTCGGCAGCAGGATAACCCTCGGCATGTATGTACGATATTTCTTTTAGTTTTAACGCACCCTCTAAAGCTACCGGGAAAGAATAACCCCGGCCTAAGTATAAAAAGTTGCGGGCATTTTTATAAATATCGGCTATATGCTGAATTTTATTGTCGAGCTTTAATACATTTTCAACTTTTGCAGGTATAGTTTCTAATTCATACAACAATTGACGGTAACGGCTTTCAACAATAGTGCCTTTTTTGTAGGCAATGTGTAAGGCCATTAAAGTAAGTACCGTTACTTGTGCTGTAAATGCTTTTGTTGATGCCACACCAATTTCGGGCCCTGCATGGGTATATGAACCCGCATGTGTAGCACGCGCAATAGAGGAACCCACCACATTGCAAACACCAATAATGGTTGCTCCTTTAGATTTTGCCAATTCAATAGCGGCTAATGTATCAGCGGTTTCACCCGACTGGGAGATGGCAATAACAATGTCATCCTCGTAAATTACCGGGTTGCGGTAACGGAACTCACTTGCATATTCAACCTCTACTGGTATGCGTGCATATTCTTCAAACAAATATTCGGCAACTAAACCCGCGTGCCACGATGTACCACAGGCAATAATAATAATACGTTTTGCTTTTAAAAATTTTGGCTCATAGTCAACTATACCACCTAACAATACGGTTGCTTTATCAGCATTTAAACGGCCGCGCATGCTATCTTTAATAGAGCGTGGCTGCTCGTAAATTTCTTTCAGCATAAAATGCTCGTAGCCACCCTTTTCAATAGCTTCAAGCTCCATTTCAAGTGCTTGTACATAAGGCGTAACGTCTTTATCTTTTAGGCTACGTATTTTTAATTCTTCATTACGCCTGATAATGCCCACTTGCTCGTCATCTAAATACACTACATTTTTTGTGTATTCAATAATCGGCGACGCATCAGATGCTACAAAAAACTCTCCGTTACCCACGCCAATAACCAATGGACTTCCTTTTTTTGCAACCACTAATTCGTTAGGGTTATTTTTATCTAACACCACAATGGCATAAGCCCCAACTACCTGTTTTAACGCGGCAATTACAGCATGGCTAAGCTTTAAATTATCTTTTTCTTTAATTTCTTCTACCAAGTGTACTAAAACTTCAGTATCGGTTTGACTTTTAAAAGTATGCCCGCGCTTTAATAAATTTTCTTTTATAGCAGCGTAATTTTCTATAATACCGTTATGCAACAAAACAATATCGCCGCTTTGCGAATAGTGCGGGTGCGCGTTTACATCATTTGGCTCGCCGTGTGTGGCCCAACGTGTGTGGCCCATACCAATATTACCTGATTTATCTTTTCCGTCGGCAAATTTTTCTAAATCAGAAACCTTGCCCTTGCACTTATATACATTTAGTTTTTTATCGGTTGCAATCATCGCAACACCTGCACTGTCATATCCTCTGTACTCTAAACGGTGCAAGCCTTTGGTTAAAATGGGGTAAGCTTCGCGCTCACCAATATATCCTACAATTCCACACATACTGTTTTGTTTTTTTCTGACTACTAAATTAAGATTTTTTTATTGTTTTTTAATCTGTTTTTGCCTTCTTTACTTTAGCTTTGTAATAAATTTAGTAATCATGCCAATTTATCATAAACTGGGTAATTTTCCGCAAAAACGCCATACGCAATTTAAAACGCCAAAAGGCAATTATTATTATGAGCAGTTGTTTGGCACCGAGGGTTTTCATGGTTTTTCTTCTCTCCTATACCATACGCACCGCCCCACACAGGTTAAAGAAATTTTAAAAAGTTACGATGCCACACCAAAAGCGGCGGTAAATAAAAATATAAAAGCCATGTTATTAAAGGGTTTTGAAATTAAACCCGAAAATGATTTTTTAGATAGCCGTAAAGTGTTGCTTTTTAACAACGATGTGTGGTTTGGGTTAGCGGCTCCTAAAAAAAGCTTGCGCACTTACTTTTATAAAAATGCCGATGCTGACGAAATGTTATTTATACATAAAGGCAAAGGCACCTTGCGCACTTTTATGGGCAACATACCCTTTGAGTATGGAGATTATTTAATTATTCCGCGTGGAATGATTTACCAAATTGATTTTGAAACGGAAGATAACCGCTTATTGTTTTTAGAAAGTTTTCATCCCATATATACACCCAAGCGCTATAAAAATTCGGCCGGACAAATGTTGGAGCATTCGCCTTTTTGCGAGCGCGATTATAAAATGCCACAGAATTTAGAAACGTATGATGAGAAAGGTGATTTTTTAATTAAGATTAAAAAAGAGGGCATGATACATGAAGTGGTGTATGCCACACACCCTTTTGATGTGGTGGGTTGGGATGGCTATAATTTCCCATGGGGCTTTTCTATACATAATTTTGAACCTATAACAGGGCGTGTACATCAGCCACCTCCGGTGCATCAAACATTTGAAACACCTGCATTTGTGGTGTGTTCATTCTGTCCTCGCTTGTATGATTATCATCCGCTTTCTATTCCTGCGCCATACAACCATAGCAATATAGATAGCGATGAGGTTCTGTATTATGTAGATGGCGATTTTATGAGCCGTAATAATATTAAACAAGGCGATATTACATTACACCCTAAAGGCATT
>DATFTU010000151.1:0-3401 GCA_035261565.1 Bacteroidia bacterium | reverse complement strand
CAGAAATTAAGGGTTTAATATATTTTTTTGCTTTTGGCTCTTTTGCTATAAACTCGTTTTTTTCTTCATCAGTTAACAGTAAATGCCCTCCATCTAAAGGCATGTTGCCGAAACTCATTTTGGGTACATTACATATAGGGTTAGAGTTTTTTTCAATTAATAGATCTTTTGCATCAACTAAATATGGGTTGATGTTTTTTACCTTTAATTCGTGTGGTTCACCTTTTATATCTTCATATTCAAATAATCGTTTTTCGTTAGTATCGAAATTTGCAAAGCCAACGATAACGCAATAAACAGCTGCATTACCCTTAGCCTCATTAGTCCATTTAAAAGTGCGGTGTGCAAAATGAATTTTAATATTATACTTGTTTAGCATTTGCCCCCAAAGTATGCTGGTTTGCTCGCCCTGCACAATCGAATTGGTAGAAACAAAACCAACTTTAATTTTTGTGTCTTGAATATATTTAGCAGCTTTAATATACCAACCGGTTACATAATCAAGAACTCCACTTCCCTCTGAATTATCAAACTGTTTTACAATTTGGTCACGCTGATTTTGCTTCATTAGCTTTGAACCAATAAAAGGCGGGTTACCTAAAATATAACTAAAATTTACTGAGGTGGGTTTTGGTTTATCTGCCTTTTCCTTAGTTAATTTTTGTGTTTTAATATTTAGGGTTTCATAATGTGTTACAGGCTCGGCAACAGTAACAATTAATTGGTTGCTAATAAAATCATAATTCTTTCCATCAAGCGTTAGCAAACTTTGCCAATCTATTTGCAGGGCATCACCATGTACAATAGTTGCTGCTTTTTTTAAAGGTAAGCGGGCATAATATTGTGCAAATTCTTGGCTTACCAACATATTCATTTGGTGGTCTATAAGCCACATGGCAACTTCGGCAATTCGTGCAGGAAACTCTTCGTACTCTATGCCATACATCATATCAACATCAAGCCATAAAATAGATTCGAGGTTGGTGGCTGTTTGGTTTTTATACTGCGCACGTAGTATGGCAATTTCAAGCAAACGTAACTCGCGGTAGGTTATAACTAAAAAATTACCACAACCACAAGCCGGGTCTAAAAATTTAAGTGTGCTTAGTTTTTTATGAAATAGGGGTAACTTGTTTTTGTCGACCTTTATGTTTTCAAATTCTGCCCAAAGCTCATCTAAAAAAAGTGGCTTAATAAGTTTAAGTATATTTTTTTCGGATGTGTAATGTGCACCTAAGTTGCGTCGCTCTTTAGGGTTCATTACACTTTGAAACATAGAACCAAAAATAGCCGGCGATATTTTGCTCCAATCTAAATAGCAACAATCTAAAAGGGCTTGGCGCATTTTAGCATCAAAGCTTGCGGTGGGCAAAGCCTCTTCAAACAATTTACCATTTACATAGGGGAACTCATCTAACTGCTCATCTATGTTTTTAAAGCGTTTATCTTTAGCGGTGTTTAACACCTGAAATAACTCTTGCAATTTTGAGGCAAGGTCGCTGCCATCAACATGGGTGCGTTGGTTTATATAATCTTCAAACTGTTGTTTGTTAAATATGGTGGTGTCTTCGGCAAACAAACAAAATAGCAGGCGCACTAAGTAAACCTCTAAGGGGTGGCCGTCGTAACCAATTTCTTTTAAACGGTCGTGCAGCTTACCCATTAACTCGGCCGCTTTTATGTTAGCGGGGTCTTGCTCATGAAAAATCTTTTTTTGATAACCCGCTATAAAACCAAAATGCTGTACGTTGTTTACAAAATCTTTTAAAAGAAACTCGGTAGTTTTATCTTCTTCAATATCGTATAAACGAAAACGTGCAAAATCAGAAACTAAAATGTAGCGAGGTAGCTCATTATCTTTTAAACCCGGAAAATAATCTTTGGCTTGCTTGTGTGCTTTATCTAAATCTTTACCGCGCGATTTAAACTCAATTAAAATATTTCCTTTCCACAGCAAATCAATAAAGCCTTGTTTACCATCTTCTTTTTTTACGTTTATTTCAAAACCTGCCACACGGCGGCGCGGAATGCCAAATACATTAAAGAACTCATCCATAAACGATTTTGCTTCTGCATCTTCGTTAAAGTCGTTTTCCCATTCCTTAGAGAATTTAACCGCTCTTTCTTTTATTTCGTTCCAGCTTAATGCCATAATTTATTTAAGTAAAGCAAAAACAAATCTGTTTAGCAATAAGCAAGTATGTTATCCTACATTTCAATGTAATAAATTTGGCTTCCTTTTTTGGCATACAACAGTTTCAAAAAACCAAATATACCAAAAAAATAACAGCTTATTTAAGTCTCATTTTATTGGCAACACAACCAAAAATTTTAGCTTTGCACCCACAAATTAAAAACATAAAACCTATATGAAAATTGTAAAAATTGCAGCCTTTGCTTTGTGTATGGCATCGGCAAGTTTGTTAAACGCGCAAGAGTCTGAACTTAAAAAAATCGGCATCGAAGAAAAAGTAAAAACCGAAACCACCGAGCTGGTACAAAAACTGGGTTTAAATGCTACGCAAGAAAAAACCGTATCGACTGCCGTACTGCAACGCGCCAAACAAATGGAAACCGATAAAGAAAAATACAAAGATGATAAAGAGGGTTTAAAGGCCGCAAAAAAAACCAGCAACCAAACTTTCGAAAACAGTGTAAAAGGTGTGCTTACCACCGACCAAAAAACAAAGTTTGAACAAATGCTTAAAGAAAAACTGTAACTCTGTTACTATAATTCAAATCATAAAAAATCCTCTGAAAAATTTCAGAGGATTTTTTTTATGCACTCGGGCTTTTACTTTAAAAAAACCTTACATTTTTTCTGCCACCATATAAATCTGAGCATCGCCAAGTTTATAAGTTAACCCATCGGGCGAGCTATACGTACCAATAACTTGTAAGTCGTACTTGGCCAACAAACGCTTAACCTCGCTTAGTGTAAACACATAATGTTTAAAAGCATGCTCTTCGCTTATATTGTTTTTGGTATAGGTAAGTTTGCTTATCATATAACTATTTTCGGCATCGTATGTGTTTTGCACACGCATATTAATATCGCCCACGGTAAACAATTTATCTTTTGCAAAATTGGGTAAAATGCTTTCGGCAATCATCCCCGAGTTAACAATAAACCTGGCACCCTTTGTAAGTGCCTTTGCTACTGTTTCAACAAACATGTTCATTTTGTCAAAATCAAAATAGCCAAAACTATTGCCCATGCAAATTGCCCCCGAAAATGGTTGCCTAAGTTCAACATCAAGCACATCAGCCTTAATTACCTGTATAGGCAGGTTTTGGGTTATTACTTTTTCGCTTAAGTTTTTTATAAACGTGGCCGATATGTCGACCCCTGTTACCTTAAAGCCATGCTTGGCAAGGCTAATGGCATGCCGCCCAAAACC
>DATFTU010000150.1:0-3708 GCA_035261565.1 Bacteroidia bacterium | reverse complement strand
ACACACACCGAAGCGGACGTACAGCTCGCGCAGGTAAAACTGGTGTAAGTATAGCTTTTGTTACAGGTAAAGACTTGTACAAAATTCGTGATATAGAAAAAATCATTAATAAAAAGTTTAAGCAAGCCACTATACCAACGGGTGTTGAAGTTTGTGAACGGCAACTTTTTCACGTAGCCGAAAAAGTACGCAATGCAAAAGTTAACGAAGAAGAAATTAAAAATTACCTTCCTAAAATTTACGAGCAGTTAAACGATTTAAGTAAAGAAGATTTAATTAAGCGTTTTGTATCAGAAGAGTTTAACCGCTTTTTAGAATACTATCAGCAAGCACCTGACCTTAACCAAAAAGGCGGAGCAGGCATTTCAAATGGTAAAATGACCCGTTTCTTTATCAACCTTGGTGAGTTAGATGGCCTACATTGGAAATTTTTGAAAGATTATTTGGCTGATATATCAGGCATTAGTGCTTTGCATATTTTTAATGTTGATGTAAAGAAAAGTTTTTCATTTTTTGAATCGGAAACAAAAGATGCTCAGGCTTTCTTAAATGTAAATGCGAAAGAATTAAAATTCAATGATCGTAAAGTACAAATAGAAACCTCATCGGGTAGTGGCGACCGTAGTGGCAGATCATCTGAAAGCAGAGGGGAAGGCGGATACAAAAGACGCGATGGCGGAAGCAGCAGCCGATATGCAGGCAAACGTGACGGAGGAGGATATCCTAAACGTAATGGCGATTCTTCATCAGGCGGATACAAACGCAGAGACTCTGAAGGCGGCGGCAGTTTTAAACGCAGAGATTCAGGCTCATCAGCCAGCGGTGGTTTCAAAGGAAAAGATTCTGCAGGCGGCGCATTTAAAAAGAGCTTTGATAAACCTTCAGGTGGTGGAAGGCCAAGAAGCAAAAGAAGTTTTAACGACTGATTTTTACTGTTAATTTGTCAGATAATTTATTTGGAACAGAATTTGAAATTCTGCTTTAAATAAAAATATAATATCACATGTTCGATTCAGGTCTATTACTAATAGGTATTCTTTTTGCCGGCATTGGCATGCTTATTAGCTTTCGTTTAAAAAGTAAATTCAACCAATATTCGCAAGAGCCACTTTTAAACCGTATGAGCGGTAAAGAAGTTGCTGAAAAAATGTTGCGCGATAACGGCATATATGATGTTCAGGTTACAAGTACTGATGGTTTTTTAACCGACCATTACAACCCTGCAACCAAAGTAGTTAATTTAAGCGACGAAGTTTATAACGGGCGTAGTGTAGCCTCGGCTGCTGTTGCCGCACACGAGTGCGGGCATGCGGTGCAACATGCTAAAGCCTACACCTGGCTTAATTTAAGAACCAGCCTTGTGCCTATTGTTCAGTTAAGTTCTAATTTAATGAATATCTTGTTTCTTGGGTTATTTTTTGTGGCCTATGCTATGCCTAAAATGGGTAATGCCATGTTGTTGGTAGTTATTATTTGCCAGGCTGCTATTACACTATTTTCGGTAATTACCTTGCCGGTTGAAGTTGATGCCAGTCGAAGAGGCTTACAGTGGTTAAATTCAGCGGGTATTACACATGGCGAAGAGCATGCCCATGCCAAAGATGCTTTAACCTGGGCAGCTTATACATACTTTGCCGCAGCTTTAGGAGCCATAGCATCATTAATTTATTTAATTATGCGGTTTATGGCTAATAATAGAGATTAATTCATTAACTTTTTTCTGTAAAACCCTGATTAAATTTAACTAATCAGGGTTTTTTATTGTTGTTTTTAAAAATTATATCATTGATTGTCAGTTTTTTAAAATAAAATAGATAAAAATTTATTTTCTTAAAAGGTTACTTTTTTCTTTTCGGGGCATATATGTAGAACAAGTTCAAAAACAGTTGATGAAAAAAGTAGTGTCTTTAGTAGTAATTGCCCTTGTAACATCGTTTTTTATTTCTTGTGGCCCATCTGAAGCAAGTAAAAAAGCCGAAGAAGAAAAAATTCAACGTGAGGCAGATTCTACAAAAAATAGCATTAAACAAGATATAGCCTCTAATATGGATAGCTTAAAGAAAGACAATAAAGCATCTGACTCATTAGTAAAGGTTGAAAGAAAGTAAAATCAAAAAACAAAATAAAAACCAATCAAAAAACACAAAACATGAAAAAATCAATTTCAATCGTAGCAGTAGCAGTATTAGCTACATCAATGTTCGTAGCATGTGGCCCAAGCAAAGCAGAATTAGAAGC
The DNA here is from genome assembly GCA_035261565.1 of Bacteroidia bacterium. GTDB lineage: Bacteria > Bacteroidota > Bacteroidia > B-17B0 > Aurantibacillaceae > PALSA-968. The sequence continues at coordinate 1,470 of DATFTU010000150.1, read as the reverse complement.
AAAAGCAAAAGCTGCTGAAGATTCAGCAAAACAAGTTGCACAAGCTGATTCTATCGCTAAAGCTGAAGAAGCTGCGAAAATGGCTGCTGCTGAAGCTCAAAAAGCTGATTCATTAGCACAAGTTGCAAAAGCTGACTCTATCGCTAAAGCTGAAGAAGCTGCAAAAGGTGGCAAAAAAGGCAAAAAATAATTTGTTTGTGTAGTTAGTTGATGAAAAAGGCCCCGAAAGTTTAAAAACTTCGGGGTTTTTTAGTTTAAAAATTGCATCAAAGCAAAAAAAGCATTACATTTGCCACCCTTAATATAAAAAAACAAAATGTTAATAGTACAATTAAAAGAAGGCGATACTTTAGAGAAAGCGCTTAAAAAATTCAAAAAAAAGTTTGAAAAAACAGGTGTTGTAAAAGAATTACGCGAGCGTCAAAAATTCACTAAAAAATCTGTGAAACGTCGCCAAGGTATGATTAAAGCTGTCTATAAAAACAAGCTTCAACAAGGTTTATTAGAAGATTAATCTAAAATCTTCCTAAAATAATATTCAGGCTTAGTCTATTGTCGGATTTTTTTGTAACTTCGATAGTAGATTAAGCCTTATTTATTATGAAAGGTTGGTGCATAGAGGATTTTATCAATTACATTAGTTTTGAAAAAAGATATGCCCAAAATATGCTTACAGCTTACCAAAAAGACCTTTCAGATTTTCAGCTTTTTATAGAACAAACATTCGAGGTTTATTCGCCTCAAGAAATAGAACCTCAATTTATCCGTACCTGGATTCATTCTTTTGTTATAAATAAAATATCAAGCGTAACCATTCACCGTAAAATATCATCTGTTAAAAGCTACTATAAGTATCTTTTAAGAAATAATGTTGTTTCCAGAAACCCCCTGCTTATTATACAACTGCCTAAAAAGCCAAAAAGGCTCCCGGTTTTTGTTGATGAAAAAAAAATGGATTTACTAAAAACGCAGGCACATGATACTAACCTGTCTCCATATCAATTACTATTACAACAAGTAATTATGGAACTGTTTTACCAAACAGGTATTAGGCGTACTGAATTGGTAAACCTGCTCGAAAAAAATATTGATTTTTATACAAATGAAATTAAAGTAATGGGTAAGCGAAGTAAAGAACGTGTAATTCCATTCGGTATAGATTTAAAAAAAATGATAACCGACTATATTGCCGAGAAAGAAAAAAACGGCTTACCTAAGGAATATCTTTTTTACCAGGAGAATGGAAAATTAATTTATAATAATTGGGTTTATGCTATAGTTAAAAAAGAGTTAAGCAGCATTACCACATTAAAAAAGAAAAGCCTGCATGTATTACGCCATAGCTTTGCTACACATTTATTAAATAATGGCGCAGATATAACTTCGGTAAAAAACCTATTGGGGCATTCAAGTCTTGCCGCTACGCAGGTTTATACGCATAACACCATCGAGAAATTAAAGAAAAAATAT
>DATFTU010000149.1:0-2152 GCA_035261565.1 Bacteroidia bacterium | reverse complement strand
CAAAATACTTTAAACCTATAATTAGCTTTAAACATCAATAAATTACCCTCCTGAATAGTATAACAAATATATACTAATTATTCCTATCAGGAAAAAGCTAAAGCTATAATCTTTAAAAAACAATATCGTTAAAAAAGGTATTTTTACAGCATTATGGACAACACTATTACAATTTTTGTAGAAAACAATGATGGCACAAAAACACCTTTAGAAGCTCCAACTGATATGGGACTTAGTTTAATGGAGTTTTTAAAAGGCAATGAGTATGATATTTTAGCCACTTGCGGGGGCATGGCTTTATGTGCCACTTGCCATGTTTCGGTAAAAAATGGTTTTGAAACACTGGCCCCTATTAGCGATGACGAGTACGCCATGCTTGATACACTGCCCAATATTACTGATACATCCCGACTTTCATGTCAAATAAAATTAAAAAACGAAATTGACGGCTTGGCTGTTAAAATTATGGGTGATGGCCATTAATAAAACTAAGTTACAAAACATGCGTATGAAAGCTATTATTGCCATATTATTAATCACTGTCTTTTCATCGTGCTCGTTACAAAAAAGGCTATACACCAAAGGGTTTTATTCAGGGAAAAACGCATCGGCAAAAAGCCAAATTAAAGAAGATACTCTTAACCTTTTAACAGGCAATATAAAAGCTATTGATACAAAAGAAAAAAAGAAAAAACCTGTTTTACTGGCAGATAAATCAGCTAATAAAAACACCTCGTTTTTAGATATTACTTATAAATTAACCGGTGGTTGCGATACCATTGTATTACGCAACGGAGCCAAAATAAACGCTAACGTTAGCGAAATAAGCCAAACCCATATTAAGTTTAAAAATTGCGGGGCCACTAATGAACCTGATATATCTATGAATAAAGATGATATTAATTATATCATTTTATCTAACGGGCAAAAAGAAGTTTTTGAACCTAAAAAAATTTATACTCCGCCAAGTAATAATGCTGATAATTTTTATCAACCACAAAATAGGCCAGCATATAAAGAAAAGAAAAAACAGAATGGTTTTTCAATAGCAGGTTTTGTACTAGATATGGTTTCTTTTCTTGCCTTTATTATTGTTGCTTCCATACAGGCATTAGCAACAGGTATTGGCATATATGGAACTGGTCTTTTTTCTGCATCCTATTATTTAATCCCGTTTGGATTTGCTTTTATAGCATTAATATTTAGCATTAAAGCTATTTATCAAATAAGTCAAGACAAAGAGAGTCGAAATGGCTTAGCCCTTGCAATTGTTAGCGCAGTTTTAAGCCTTCTATTAATGTTATTAATTGCTTTAATAGCCATATATTAAACATGAAAACACCGCAGGAAATAGCATTTACACGCCTTTTAAAAATAATGGACGAATTGCGCGAGCAATGCCCATGGGACAAAAAACAAACCTTAGAGAGCTTGCGGCATTTAACTATTGAGGAAACTTATGAATTAAGCGATGCCATTATAGAAAATGATATGCCCGAACTTAAAAAAGAACTGGGCGACATTTTATTGCATATTGTTTTTTATGCTAAAATAGCCTCAGAAAAAAATGAGTTTACTATTACAGATGTAATTAACTCGCTTTGCGATAAAATGATTACGCGCCACCCGCATATTTATGGCGATGTTAAAGTTGAAAACGCAGAAGAAGTAAAACAAAATTGGGAAAAAATAAAACTTAGCAAAGAGGGTAATAAATCTGTTTTAGGAGGCGTGCCTAAGGGATTGCCCGCTATGATAAAAGCTGAGCGCATACAGGAAAAAGTGCGTGGTGTTGGTTTTGACTGGGAAAATACAGAGCAGGTTTGGCAAAAAGTGCAGGAAGAAATGAATGAACTTAACGCAGAAATTGTTTCGAAAAAATCAGCCGAAAAAACAGAAGAGGAGTTTGGCGATTTGCTTTTTGCCTTAATTAATTATTCGAGGTTTTTAAATATAAGCCCCGAAACCGCTTTAGAAAAAGCCAACAAAAAATTTATTCGCCGCTTTGAATTTATTGAGCAAAAAATAAAAGAGCAGGGAAAAAATATTACCGAAAGTACCCTGACAGAAATGGATAGCTTTTGGAATGAAGCAAAAAAACAAGGACTTTAATCAGTTAATTCTTTTATGAAAGATACTTTTGCTTTTTGAT
>DATFTU010000148.1:0-13704 GCA_035261565.1 Bacteroidia bacterium | reverse complement strand
AGCATTTTTTTCATTTGCTCAATTTGCTTATTGAGTTGCTCCTGCATTTTGCGCATATTACTCATACTCGGACTTGAGCTTGGTTTTTGCCCATTGCCCGGTTTTTTGCAAGAACCGCCATTACCCGGTTTTGACTTGCTTTGAGCTTTCATTTGTTCTTCCATTTTTTCCAAAGCTTCGTTCAACATCAAAGCAAGGTTGTTTATAGATGTCATGGCGTTTTGCCCCCGCACCTGCGCTTCGCCACTATTACGCTCTTCAAGCGCGGTAATAGATTTTTGCATATTCATTTGTACCGCATTTATTTCGCGGTTTATGGTTGCCGATATCTTGGGATTACGCTTGCTTAAAGCAAACAAACTATCTTCTATCATTTTACTATCGTCCTGTAACTGTTTTTGGGTTTGAGCCAATTTGGTATAACGTGGGTCGTTGGTTTTTGTTTTCTTAATCTCCTTATCTAAATCTTCCTGTGCAAACGATACGTGTAACAGGTTTTCCATTAACTGACGAACAGCTTCCATATCTTCTCCCTCCTGTTCTTGTTGCATTTTATCTAAAGCACTTTGCATTTGGCTACTCATTTGCTCCATTTGATTAGCAGCCTCTTTTTGAGATTTTGACGCGTTTTTTTTATTGTTTTTTTGCAATTGCTCTGATGCATTTTGTTGCTCCTGGCTGGCTTTTTGTTCTTGTGCTTTAGTATCAGGCATGGGTAATTGATTTTCCAGACTTTTATTAAGCTCCTGCATTTGCTGAACATCTTTTTTTATTTCATCAAATTGCTTGGTTAACTCATCCTGTTTTTTCTCAAGCTGATTTTTATCTCCTTGTTTATTTTGCTCGCCCTGCTTCTGCTCATTATTCTTTTGTTCTGGCGTTTTATTAGCATCTTCTTTTTTGTTTTCCGTTGTTTGATTTTTCTCGTCTTGCTTTTTCTGCTCGTTAGCTCTGTTATCCTTATTATCAGCTTTGTTTTTCTCGTCGTTGGTTTTTTTATTATCAACCTCTTTACTCAGCTCCTCCTGCTTTTTAGCAAGCTCATCCAGTTTTTTAGTAACATCTTCCATTTTTTGCTGAACCTCCATTTGCTTAAATTGTTCCAGCGTTCTGTCCAATTCTTTTTCTATGTCCTTATCGCTCAGTTTTAATTTTTCCAGTGTTTCCTGCACTTTGTTTTTGTCCATTTTATCCATCAGTTTTTGCAACTCATCAAACATCTTTTTCATTTCGGGCGTCATCATGTTTTCAAAAAGTTTTTCCAGTTCTTTTTGCTTTTCTAAAATACTTTCGTCCTGTGGTTTGTATTTATTTTGCTCTTCGTTGTTCTGAATGTTATCCTGTTTAAGCTGGTCTATTTTTTTCTCCAGTTCTTTTTGGTTTTTCAGCAGTTTTTCCAGCTGTTTTTTCTCTTCATACCCTAATTGTTTTTTCTCTAATACCTTTTTATTTAAGTCGGCTATATCTTTTTGCAACTCCTTTGTTTTTTTCAAACTCTGTTCTAAATCGTTTTTAAGGTCGGCATTGTTTTTATCGGTTGCTTTTTCAAGCTCATCAAGTGATGGTGCTTTAAAAACAGCAATATTTGTTTTGGCTGATTTAGACCCATTAACCCCGTCATTATCCCACACCTCAAAATAATATTCAACCTTATCTCCGGGCTTTAAATTCATCTTAGAAACATCCATATAATACACAAACGGTTGTGTCAGCTGGTTCGCCTGTAATGGCATAGTGTACTCTTGCGCCTTTTCTGATGGGGTACCGCCGGTATCAGAGCTATAAACCTTATACTTAAACTGAAAATGGTTAAAACCATAATCATCTTTTATATTACCCGAAAAATAAATAATATCTTTTTTAAGCGAATCTGTTTTTTCCTGCATTTCAATTACCGGATAAGCGTCCGGAATAACACTAATGGAGTAATTAACCGAATCGGCTTTTTGCACAAAACGGTTGTTAGTATTTATGCTATAAGCCGCATTTTGCATAAAGCGTTTGGTAAATGAAAACTTGTTTTCAGCAGAAGGCTTTAATTCCAATAATGAATCCGAAAAACGCAACGAAATTCCATCACTGTTTTTTGTGTTAAACGTCCAGGTAATTTTGGTGCCTTGCGGAACAAGCATATCACCCGTATTACTAACCACCTCATCTTTACGGTTAAGATATGCCGGATATTTTAACCGTGCCTCAAAACCCAATAAAACAGGTTTTGGCAAAGCGGTAAGCTTATAGGGCTTTGATGTAAACCCTCCTCCCGAAAGTTGAAAATCTACATCTTGCTGCACATTTTTAAACGTGTAGACAAATTCATCTGCTTTTTGTTTTTCTAATTTAAATTCGTTCCCTTTAATTACCATAAAGGCTTCGGCGGGCACCTGGTTGCCGGTAATTTTTATATGAACCGTAAAATCTTGCTGTTGTATAGCTTTTAAATCTTTGTTCTCTATTTCAAACTGAAAAGGGGCCTCTGCCTCAAAATACGACGAGTGATAAATTAATCGTTTAGTGCCCGTTTTTAATATTTTGGGCGCTGTAATTAAAATGGTAAACAATAACAAAAAAGGAATTGCCATATATTTCAGATACTTTCTATTTTCATTAATATCTATAGCCGCCGTAAAGGGTATGGGTTTTAGTTCGGTGATTTTTTGGTTGATGCTTGCTTTCAGTAAATCAAGCGAAGCATTGTTGTTGTGTACAGATTGTAGTTGCAATACGTTTAACAATTTATCCTGCACATTGGTAAAATGGCCGCCAATAATAGTTGCCGCTTGGTTATGACTAATTATTTTACCAAAACTATTAAGTTTTAAAACCGGCACAATAATATATTTTGTAATTACATACCCGCTTACTAAAACAAAACCATAAAATAAAACAGTGCGTATGGTGGTTCCAAACTCGGCAAAATATTCCAGGGTACTTACACTAATATAAAAAAGCAATACCAAACCAACCGAATACATTAGACCTCTTATAAGCTGATTTTTATAATACTTGCGTATAAACTCATCGAGCTTTTGTATCAGTATATTATCCGGTTTGGCCATGTATAAAGTACCAGTAAAGATAACGCAAAAACACAGATTTTGGTATATGTTTAATAGACTTTTCATTCTTTTACGTTCTATATTGGGCGCCGTCTTAAGAATTATTATGATTGTGTTAATTTTTCGGGTTTTTTAATAGTTTTTGTTGGTAAAAAAGAAAGTTTTATACCTTTAAATAATAAAACGGGCAAGCCGAAAACCGAATTAGAGTAGGCAAATAAAAAACATTGTAGTATGGCAAAAAAAGCAACTAAAAAAGCAGCCAAAAAAAAGGCTGTAAAAAAAACAGCTAAAAAAATTGCTAAGCATAAACCTGCCGCAAAAAAGAAGGCTGTAAAAAAGGTAAGCGCAAAAAAACCCGCGCCTCAAAAAGCAGAGAAAAAATTGGCCAGCATTAACCCTTATATAACTTTTAATGGTAATTGCGAAGAAGCTTTTATGTTCTACAAATCTGTGTTTGGTGGGCACTTCCCCTATGTAGGAAGGTTTAAAGAAATGCCTCCAATGGAAGGCCATCCGCCAATGCCAGCATCTGAAGGCGAAAAAATTATGCATATTTCATTGCCTATTAGCAAAGAAACTATTTTAATGGGCAGCGATAGCTCTGAAGCTTTTGGCCACGCCACGATTGTTGGAAATAATTTTTCTATTTCTATTAACGCAACAAGCGAAGCTGAAGCAGATAAATTATTCCACGGGCTTTCTGCCGGAGGACACGTTACCATGCCATTAGGTAAAACCTTTTGGGGTGCTTACTTTGGCATGTTTACCGATAAATTTGGTATACAATGGATGGTAAACTTTGATGCTACACCGATGAAATAAATTTATGCTGAATAAAAAAGCCTAATGTTGTTATAACATCAGGCTTTTTTATTCAGCATAAATTCCATTTTAAATTTTCACTCCGATAATTGTTACATCATCCACTTGCTCTTGTTCGCCACGCCACTCTTCAAATCTTTTATCTAACATTTCTTTTTGTTCTGCAATTGGCAAATCAGCTACATATAAAAATAAATGTTCTAATTGTTTATTTTTAAATTTTTTGCCTTTTGGCCCACCAAACTGGTCGGCGTAACCATCGGTAGTTAAAAACAGCATATCGTCTTTCTCCAACTCAAAACTGTGGTTGGTAAATGGCCTTTTTACATCATCGGTTGAGCCACTAATGGCTTGCTTATCCCCCTTCAATTCAATAAGATTTCCTTTACGCACTATATACAAGTTATTATTTGCGCCTGCAAAATAAAGTTGCTTTTTACTGAAGTTTATGGCACACATAACCATATCCATTCCATCGCGTATAATCTCCCCTTTTTGTTGCGCCTTTAAATTTTTGGGCAACTCATGGTTTAAAAAATCCAACGCTTGGGCAGGTGTATTTATATCATTATTTTTAATGGTTTGGTTTAACAACGTGTTTCCTACAATACTCATTAATGCCCCCGGAACACCATGTCCTGTACAATCTATAGCAGCAAGTACTACTAAATTTTCGTTGCCTGTATTAGTATGTACTTGTGCCATCCAATAAAAATCTCCACTAATAATAGCCTTGGGTTTATAAAGCACAAAATAGTTAGTAAGTGCCTTTTGCATTTCTTCCGGTGGCGGAAGTATGCTTCGTTGTATCCGCCTTGAGTAGTTAATACTATCCAACACTTCTTTATTTTTTTCTTCTAATAATTCTTTCTGACTAACCACCTCAGCGGTACGCTCTGTAACTAAATCTTCCAGTTCTTTTTGTTTTTTACGCAAAGCCGCTGTTCTGTATCTATAGAAAGCCACAATACTTACAACGATAAACAAAACCGCAAACACTCTAAACCACCAGGTTTGCCACCAAGGTGGGCGAATAGTAAAACTAAACGAAACAGGTTCACTCCAATAACCATCTTTATTTACGGCACGTACTTTAAAAACATAATCTGCCGGAGGTAAATTACTATATATCGCATCTGTTTTTAATGTAGAGGGTATCCATTTATCCTCTAATCCTTCCAGTTTGTATTGGTATAAAATTTTATCCTGGCTCTTATAGTTTATACCAACGTATCCCAGTGATATTCGGTTTTGGTTATATGGAACAGACAGGCCTTCGGGCAGATTATACCATTTTGTTATGCCATTTAATTCTATACCTGTTTCATTTTTTTCATCAGTTAAAAGTTTATCCCAGTCTATATCCTGAAAATGTATTTTTATATTTTTAAGATGCATTATGGGGGCTTGTTTGTCGGTAACGTCTAAAGCCGGATCGTAACGTGTAAGCATTTTGCCGGTACCCCACCAAATAAATCCTTTTTTATCTTCGTAACAAGAGTTTTGAAGTACATCATTTCCTAAAAAACCATCATTAAGTTTATATACGTGCGTACTTATTTCATTTTTATCTAATGATGTTGCATCAATTTTTGTAAGGCCGTTTTCCGTTCCAAGCCAAACATTCCCTTGCATATCCTGATATACGCTCCACACCTTATCATTGCTTAGTCCGTTTTCCTCGTTATAACAAGTAAAAGCTTTGCCATCGTATTTGCACACCCCCCCGCCATCAGTGCCAAACCAAAAGTTTCCTTTTTTATCCTGCATACCCGAGTATATCGAATTGCTGGCAAGGCCTTCTTTTTGAGTTAATAATGTAAAAGTTTTGCCATCATATTTACACACCCCGCCCTCATCGGTAGTAAACCAAAGGTTGTTATCCTTGTCTTCGATTATAGAATAAACAATATCACTACTTAATCCTTCTTCTTCTGAGAAGCGTGTAAATGTTTTCCCGTCAAACATACAAACACCGCCGCCATTAGTGGCAATCCATAAATTATGGTTGTGGTCTTCAAGCAAACAGTATACTTTGTTTCCGCTTAAGCCTTGCTCGTCGGTATATTGATAAAATTTTTCGCCATCAAACTTACAGATACCGCCGCCATTAGTGCCAAACCATAGGTTGCGGTCTTTATCCTCGGCCATGCCCCAAACCCTGTTGTTTACAAGGCCTTGGTCGGTAGTATAGTTATAATATTTGTCTCCATCATACATACACACACCGCCTCCATTGGTGCCAAACCAAAGGTGATGATTGTGGTCTTCTATTGTTTTGTAGACAGCGCTGTTGCTTAAGCCCTCTTTTTTTGTAAAGTGTATAAAACAGCTTTTATCATACTTGGTAACACCATGCCCATCGGTACCAAACCACAGGTTGCCATTATTATCTTGCAGTAAACTAAAAATAGAGCTGCCGCTTAATCCCTCATACTCGGTAAAGCAGGTAAAATTAATTCCGTTGAATTTGCAAACACCCTGGCTGTTGCAACCAAACCAAATGTTGCCATTTTTGTCTTCTAAAATAGCATTAATCTCGTTGCTCATAAGCCCTGAGATTTCGGTATAATTTGTAAATGTGTTAGCCTTAAGTTTACTTACTCCATTAGCATCCGTACCAAACCAAATATTACCAACGTTATCTGCTAATATGGTTTGTACGGTGTTTCCAACAAGACCGTCTTCTTCGGTATACGAGGTAAAAGATTTTCCATCGTATTTTAAAACACCATCGCCATAAGAACCCAACCAGATATTGTTTTCCTTATCCAGTGCCATACTAAAAATGTAATTGCTGTTAAGCCCGTTCTCTTTACTATAGTAAGTAAATTCTCTGCCGTTATAAACACACACGCCACCGCCGGCCGTACCAAACCAAATATTACCTTTTTTATCTTCCAGCATGCTCCAAACAGCATTATTTATAAGCCCTTCTTTTTCAGAAATAACTGTAAAGTTTAAACCATCATATTTACACACGCCACCGCCATCGGTACCAAACCATATATTCCCTTCGTGGTCTTCGAGTATACTTACCACAAAATTATTTGGCAAGCCCTGTTTTTCGGTAAAATGTGTAAAATCATTACCATCAAATTTGCAAGCGCCACCACCGCCGGTACCAAACCAAATGTTACCGTTTTTATCCTGCAACATACAACGGATGTATGATGAGCTTAGGCCTTGTTCAATATCATAAAATTTAAGCCCCAGCGGGTTTTGCTCTCGCATACCCGGGGCTTTTGCGGCAACAATTTTTGGACTTATACAAGGAATACGCCTTTCAGATGCTTTTACCGTTTTTGAGTTAACTCCCGGAAGAGTTTTACCCTCTACATTATGAATGGTTTTAAAATTCCCAATATCATGCACATTATTAAAACCGGTTGTAATTACCGGTTTACCGGCCTTAACAATAACCGGTTTGCCGGCCTCAACCACTTTGCCCACAATAGGAAAAGGCTTGCCTGTAACAAACGTATCTAAACGTGAGGGAAGAAGTGAATCGGTATGTGCTTGAGAAATCCCTTCTTTTTTATTTTTTATAGGAGATTTGTTAGAACACGAATAAAAGAAAAAAACAACACTAAAAAGAAAAAGCGTTTTTAGGATTATACGTGTTTTTTGCATTGGTAAAGAAGTAAAGGTAATTAATTTTCTATGGGTTTTTACACAGAAAAAAAAATCTCGACGAAACGCCTAAACCGCTCTGTAATTATACTTTATACATCACTTCTTTAACCACTTTAATGGTTTTAGCCACATTTGGTAAAGATTCTTCAATTAAAGTTGGTGCATACGGCAACGGTACATCAGCTGTTGTAATACGGCGTATCGGGGCATCTAAATAATCGAATGCATTTTTTTGCACCATATATGTAATCTCAGAAGAGATGCTTGCCAATGGCCAGGCCTCTTCTACAATTACCAAGCGGTTTGTTTTTTTAACTGAGTTAATTATGGCATCATAATCAATTGGGCGAACAGTCCGTAAATCAATAACCTCAGCACTAATGCCCTCTTTCGCTAATTCTTCGGCTGCTTTTAGAGCCACTTTGGTTATTTTTCCGAAGGTGACAATAGTAACATCGGTTCCGCTTCTTTTTACATCGGCAACACCAATGGGTATAATGTATTCTCCTTCCGGAATTTCACCTTTATCACCATACATTTGCTCGCTTTCCATAAAAATAACAGGGTCATTATCACGAATAGCCGATTTCATTAAGCCTTTTGCATCGTACGGGTTTGATGGCACAACCACTTTTAAGCCCGGGCAATTTGCATACCAGTTTTCGAAAGCCTGTGAGTGCTGTGCGCCAAGCTGACCGGCAGAGGCTGTTGGACCACGGAACACAATGGGGCAGCTATACTGGCCGCCACTCATGCTGTACATTTTGGCGGCAGAGTTTATTACTTGGTCAATAGCAACTAACGAAAAGTTAAAAGTCATAAACTCAACAATGGGGCGCAACCCATTCATAGATGCACCAATGGCTATACCGGCAAAACCAAGCTCAGCAATAGGGGTATCAATTACACGTTTTGCTCCAAACTCGGCCAACATACCTTTACTTACTTTGTAAGCTCCGTTATATTCGGCAACTTCTTCGCCCATTAAAAATATTTTGTCGTCACGGCGCATTTCTTCGCTCATGGCTTCACGTAAGGCTTCACGAAATTCAACTGTTTTCATTGAGAATAATTTTAGCGGAGCAAATTTAATCTTTTAAATAGATTAGTGGTAATTTCTTAATTCCTAAAAATTATGGAAATTGGAGGCTTGGTTTTATAAAATTCGTTTAAAAATTAACACTAATGAGTAAATTAGCTGCATAAATGAGCAAGTTTTTAATAGCAGGATTAGGAAATATAGGCGACGAGTATACCGAAACACGCCACAACATTGGATTTAAAATAGCTGATGAGTTGGCTAATGATGCGGGCACTTTGTTTAGGAACGACAGACTTGCCAGCGTAGCTGAGTTTAAATATAAGGGCAGGCAAATTATTTTAATAAAGCCCACTACGTTTATGAATTTAAGCGGAAAAGCCATTAATTACTGGTTGCAAGTCGAAAAAATTCCCGTAGAAAATTTATTGGTTTTGGTGGATGAACTTGCCTTTCCCTTCGGACAAATACGCATACACCCTAAAGGCAGCGATGGGGGACATAATGGACTAAAAGATATACAGGCAACCTTAAATACACAAAACTACGCTCGCTTGCGTTTTGGCATAGCCAATACTTTTGCCAAAGGCAAGCAGGTTGATTATGTGCTTGGCAAATGGAACGAAGAAGAGCTAAAAACTTTAGCTGAAAGAATAAAAATTTCGGCTGATGCCGTAAAATCTTTTGTGTTTGCCGGTTTACCACTTACCATGAATTCGTTTAACAGCAAATAGCTTGAAGAATAAAAACATACTATCTGTTGTTATTATTTTAACCTCTGTTTTGTGTATGCTTTTCTTTTTTGTACTGTTTTCTTCTGTCCGTTGCGAACCCGATGAAATGGTGGCGGGCTTAAACTTTAGAGCTTACTCTTTTTTACAAGTATATAAAAACAATTATTTATACGACACTTTCCGGCCTATGTACCCGTTGTTTTCATATATTGGCGTTGGGCTTACAGGTAATGCAGCCTACTACCCCACTACTTTTTTAATTATTTACTTGTTTATTGGTGAGCTGTTTGTTTATTCTGTTTATAAGCTATTGCAAAGGGTTTTTCGTCTTCAAGAATTGAACCTGTTTAATAAGTTGCTGCTTCATTGTTTTTCTCTACTATTTTTAATGAGCCTGTATTTTATAACCACCAACCGACTGGAAATATTCGGGTGGCTTTCAGCCTCTATAACACATTTGGTGCCGGTTGTTTTTGTGTTTGTTGGTGCTTTTTTTCTTTTAAAAGAACCAAAAAAAACAGATTACTTGTATTTATCTGTCTGCGTTTTTTTTATTGGCGGTGCGGCAGAACATATTGCCCCCTGTGTGGTTTCGGTTATTGTTGTTTGTTCTTTTTTGTTTTTTTATGGCAATAAAAACAAACGAGAAGCGTATCAGGCACACAAAGAATTATTTTTGAAACTTACTTTTTTTTGTGCGCTCTTGGTTTTATTTTCCTTATTTACCATTATTACACCCGGAGCATGGAATCGGTATCACAACACCCAACATTATGTAAAAGTTCATAGTCCAGAAAGAAGTCTTGACGTTTTAAACACTATTAAATTACTATGTAGGCCATACAAACTAATTGCTATAGGGTTTTTAGTTTTTGTTTGGGCGCTTTTTTTAAAAATATTTTCGGTAAAATTAAAAACATATATACACCCTAAATACCTTATAGTGTCTTTAGTTGCAGTTTTTATAACAACATCTATCTTTTGTGTTTTTGCTTACAAAACCTTTAACGTAGATAGAATGTGGTTTGTTTTTGATGTAACCTTATTTATTGCTTTAAGCGTTTTAATTCTTCAATTTGTCGCAACCAGAAATATAAATGATTCGGTTATTTATTTTGGTTTAGTTTGTTTATTGGTTACTATTTCTTTATTTGATGTGAGACATATTCCTGCATTATGCAATTTCTCCGCCGGTTATGATAAAGTAATTACTGATTTACAGCATCAAAAAGCGGGTGAATTAATTGAAATTGACCACCTCCCTCCGCATGATTTAACAACACAAACCGGAATAACTTCTGACCCCGAAAACCATTACAACATTATGTTTTGTAAATTTTATAATATTAAAGCAAAGGTATTGGTAAAACACCCCTACAACGAATGAAGATAAATAATTGGCATAGGGCAGCAATTTACGCATGTGCTTTTTTATGCGTATTGTTTTTTGCTGTACTGTTTTTTTCAATCCGCTGCGAGCCCGATGATATGATAACTGCAATGAAATTCCGAAACCAGTCTTTTTTACAAATTATTTATAACGATTATAATTACAATTTGTTCAGGCCTTCGGCGCTCATTTCATTTTTTGCTATTGGTCACTCTGCTAATACAACTTTATATCCCTATAGTATATTGAGTTTGTTTCTTATTATATCCGGTGTTTTTGTTTTTTCAATCTATAAGCTAATTATAGAAGCATTTAATTTGAATTTAATTACTGTGAAAGAAAAAGCTACGCTTGTTTGCATATCAATATTACTTTTTACATCCTTATATTTTTTAACAACAAACCGCATTGAAATTTTCGGCTGGGTGTCGGCCTTTGTAACTCATTTTATACCGGTAACATGTATTGTTTTTACTGCGTGGCTTATTGTAAAAAAAACAACTTCAAGGCTTGACTATTTGTGGCTCGCTTTATCTGCTTTTATTGTTGGGGGGGCTGCCGAGCACATAACACCTTCCGTTTTAGCCGCAATTGTCCCCATATTTTTTTCTGTAAAATCTAAAAACAAAAAACTTTTGTGGTTTGTAGTTTTTTTAACCTGTGTTTATTTAATCTCCGTAATAACCCCCGGTACATTATATAGAATAAGTGCAACGAACGAATATGTTAGCGCGCACCCTTCTTCACAAATATCAACCCCTTTTTATTTTGCTAAAATGTTTTTTCAACTCTATAAAATTGTAGGCTTAATTTTTCTTCTTGCTTCATGGGTGATTTTATTCAAAACAATAAATTTTGAATATTCATTTACAACCCGTTGGCATTATTTTTTTTTCCCAATTATTACATCACTTATAATAGCATTAGCCGTTGCTGCATTTGTTTACAAATCGTTTACCGAAACACGCTTGCTCTTTATTTTCGATTTTTCAATATTTATTATTTTTAACATTGTAGCACTTACGTTAGCAAACAAGCTTAAAAATGTTTCTTTTTTATTTCCGGGGTTAACTATTATCTCACTTACTATTTTATTGGTTTTTAATTACAGGCACATTCCTCGTTTACGATATTTTGCTAATGAGTACGACCAAACCACAAGCTTTTTAAAACAACAGCCCGAAAATCAAGTAATTACAATTCAAGCGTTTCCTGATGCCGACCTTACTAATCAGGCTCTTATGTATTCAGATCCTGAAAATGAGGATAACAAGTTATTCTGTCGTTTTTACAATATAAAGGCAAAAGTTTCGGTAAAAAACTAAGATTGCTTATCTTTGATACCCCTTGATACCCAAAGATACCGTAGATAAAATTATTGAAACCGCCCGTGTTGAAGAGGTAGTGGGCGACTTTATTACCCTAAAAAAACGCGGCGCTAACTTGTTAGGCTTATGCCCTTTTCATGGCGAAAAAACACCTTCGTTTACGGTGTCTCCGGCCAAAGGAATTTACAAGTGTTTTGGTTGCGGCAAAGCGGGTAATTCGGTAAACTTTATTATGGACCACGAAAGTCTTAGTTACCCTGAGGCTTTACGATACCTGGCCACTAAATACAATATCGAAATTGTAGAAAAAGAAATTTCGCCCGAAGAGAAAGCACAGATAACCGAAAAAGAAAGTCTGTATATTGTTACTAATTATGCCCAAAAATATTTTACCGATAATTTATGGAACACCGATGAAGGCAAATCAATTGGGTTAAGTTATTTTAGAGAACGTGGTTTTACCGACGAAATAATTAAAAAATTTCAGTTGGGTTTTTCTTTTGAAGACAGAAAAGCTTTTTCAAAGGCTGCCATAGCTGCAGGTTATAAGCCCGACTATCTGGTAAAAACAGGTGTTTCTATTCTGTCTGATAAACACGCAGAGGGGCAACCCATTACTATAAACGATATTTTTGACCGGTATACAGGGCGGGTAATTTTTCCTATACACAATGGTACCGGAAAAGTTATTGGTTTTGGCGGGCGCATACTAAACAGCGATAAAAAATTTGCCAAATACATTAACTCACCGCAGACCGATATTTACGATAAGAGTAAGGTTTTATACGGTTTATATTTTGCAAAAAAACAAATTACGCAAGAGGATAATTGTTATTTGGTAGAGGGTTATACCGACGTTACCTCTATGCACCAAGCCGGCATTGAAAACGTGGTGGCCTCATCGGGTACATCGTTAACGGTTGACCAAATTCGTTTAATACACCGCTTTACAAATAACATTACTATTTTATACGATGGCGATGTGGCTGGGATTAAAGCCAGTTTTAGAGGAATTGATTTAATTTTAGAGGAGGGGATGAATGTAAAGGTTCTTTTATTTCCTGATGGCGATGACCCCGATTCGTATTCTAAAAAAGTTAGTGGTGATGATTTAAGGGCTTTTATTAAAAAAAATTCGCTGGATTTTATAAAATTCAAAACCAATCTGCTTTTTGAAGAAGCGCGCCATGAGCCGGTAAAAAAGGCTGCTCTTGTAAAAGATATTATAGAAAGTATTGCTATTGTACCTGACGCTATTACGCGTAACGGATATATTACCGAATGCAGCCATATTTTACAAGTTGATGAGCAAACGCTGGTTTTTCAGGTTAAAGCCACACGCGACAAAAAAATTGTAAAGAAAAATTTTCAAACCGAAGGGGTTATTCCTGTGGATACGCAAAGTCATTCTGAAAATACCAACCGGGAAGTAAAAGATGATTTACAAAAATTATTAGACGCCGACTTAAATCCTTTTGGCCAACAGGAAAAAAATTTAGTCCGCTTACTTTTGCAATACGGAACACATTTAATTGAGATAGAGCATTTAAACCAGGATAATGAAAGTATTACCAGTGAGGTTTCTGTAGCCGAGTTTATTTTAAATGAATTGCTACAAGATGAGCTTAGTTTTGTAGATCCTGTTTGTCAGATGTTTTTGTACGAATTTATGCTGCAAATAAGAAGCGAAAAC
>DATFTU010000147.1:0-4081 GCA_035261565.1 Bacteroidia bacterium | reverse complement strand
AGGGGACTGCTTTAGCTTTTTCAATCTCTTCATCTGTTGCAGACCGCCCAAGCTCTTCTTCGATTGCTCCAACAGATGTATCATGTTGGAAATTAAAATCAATAAACAGTTTACTGGAGGAAATATCGTAGTAAAAACCAGTTTCCCGCTCGTTACCTCCATCATAATTTAAGCAACTACGGATTATGGAGTCCGTTAAATAATGGGTATTCTTTTTATCAGATTCATTTTTCTGACATAATGCACATTTCATGTTTTGACCTAAATTGGATAAAAAAATAGCCCTAAAAAGGGCTATTGTTATATATTAATGGATTGCAAGGTGATTGGTTTTAGGGGTTGTTTTTGTTCTATTTACCGATTTTTGCTTTTGTTCTGTTTTCATTTTTACCTCCTTTTTTAGGTTTTTTGGATTAGTTACTGTTACTATTGACTCTGAAAATTCACGTGCGGTTTTTACAAAATGTTCCGCGTACATTATCGTAAGAATAGAATAAAACATTAAAACAAAGAACAACTTCAAACTTTTCAAACCTTGGGCCCAGTTGCCTGCTGACTTGTCCTATAAAGGTACAAAATAACTTTCATTTTTCCTAATTTTTTGCCAGTTATTTCCAAAAATGTATGCTTTTTTCGTATAAAAACCCATTTTCCATTTAAAAATGACTTTTATACGGGATAATTTCTACATTTGCCCCCAATAAAAGTGAAAAAGATAGAAAGCACTAATATTGGGGCAGTGAAAAATTTTAAGTGATTGTATTAATGAATGGATAATCAGCTTGTTATAAGGAATTATAAAAAGCCAGTGGAAAATCCCTTCATCCGCACTTAATTCTTGAAAGCCCTTGTAATAGGGCTTTTTTAGTTTTAAAAAGCTTGTATGTATAAATAAAAATTAAAATGAATAAACCTGCATTTGATGATATTTATATGGATTTGGCTATTAACCTTAGCAAAAAATCTCATTGCGTTAAAGCCCATGTTGGGGCAGTTCTAACAAAAGATACACGCATTATTTCGGTAGGATATAACGGTCCGCCGGCCGGCACCCATAACTGCGATGAAGTTTGGCCCGAAGTTGGTTGCCCGCGCGATAGTAAAAATAGTTGTTCGCTTGCCTTGCATGCCGAACAAAATGCTATTTTATATGCAACCAAAAGCAATGTATCGTTAGATGGAAGTACGGTTTACGTAACATTGGCTCCTTGTATTGCCTGTGCTCGTGTTATTTATACTGTTGGCATAAAAAAAGTAATTTATTTAAACTCGTATGCCGAAATGAAAGGCTTGCCAACCGAAGAAGGGGTTGATTTTCTTACAAAATTTGGAGTAGAAGTAATTAAATACAAACAAAAAAATGCGTAAAATATTATTCTCAATTGCTTTAGTGTTTGGTTTGGGGTATGTAACCCATGCGGTTGCTCAAGAGTCAACTTCCGAAGGGGCAAAAAACCAAGTGGCTTCTAAAAAAAGGCAGCGTAAAGAAGCCAGAGCGGAAGATAAGGCCGCTCGCAAGCAAAAAAAAGAAGAAGAGAAAGCTATTAGAGAGCATCATAAACGTATACAAAGCAAAGAAGTATTAAAGCGCATGAAAAAAAATAAAAAGCGCGATAAAAAACGAAATATTAAAAATGTGAACTAAACTTTTTTAAAAGTAAGCCTTAAAAATAGTTAACCGTATTTTTGTTAAAACCTACCGTTTAAAAAAAAATCCCAGCCGTTTAATTAATAAAAAACATGTATCCTGTTAATTTTTGTAATATTGTGAAGAAACCGTTAATAATTATTAAATGCCGAGATTACAGTGAGAATGCCGATTATTTAACAATTTGATAATAAAATGTGAAAAAAATCGAAAAAAAATTTTGTGATATTTTAACAGGATGTTACTTTTAGCCCCTCAATTAAAGATAGTAGTACACCAAAATATAAAATAAGCTTATGAAAAAAATATATTTATTTATTACGGCATTTGTTTTTTTTGGCTTCCACCTAAGCGCGCAGAATAACGGAGGTACAATTAAAATTACCTTAACTGATAAAAATACTAAAGAGTCGATTCCTTTTGCCAACGTGGTTGTTTATAATGGTAAAGTTCAGGTTGCGGTTGGTACTACTGATATGGAAGGCGATGTAACTATAAGAGCTTTAACTCCGGGTAATTATAATGTAAAAGCGGTGTACGTGGGGTATCAGGGCCAACAGATTAATGATGTTGAAGTTAATGATAACAAAACAACTTATTTAAAAATTGCATTGTCGGGTGGGATAGATTTGGGGCCGGTTATCATTACAGAATATTCAAGGCCTATTATTAACCCTGAAACTACATCAGGCGGTTATATAGATGAAAAAACTTTCCAGGCCATGGCAGCAAAAGATGTAAACTCAGTTATATCAACACAGGCTGGGGTTATTTTAACGGATAATGGTTCAAGTACACAACTTCAGGTACGTGGTTCACGTCCGGGCAATACTAACATATTTGTAGATGGTGAGCGTGCTATAGGTACTACAAATATTCCACAAGGAGCCGTTGGCGAAATGGGGATTATGTTAGGTGGTTTACCTGCGCAATATGGCGACGTTACTGGTGGTGCTGTATCTATTACTACAAAAGGCCCTAAACCTACTTGGAATGGTGGTGTTGAATTAATCTCATCTCAATTAACCGACCCTTATGGATATAATTTTGGTGGTTTTAACGTAAGTGGCCCATTAGTTAGTAAAAAAGATAGTGCAAATAATAAAACCCCAATAGTAGGATTCTTTTTAGCGGGCCAAGGTGTATATCAAAAAGATCCCCGCCCTTGGGCAGGTGGTATTCCTCAGGTTAAACCAGATAAATTAGCTCAGTTAGAGCAAAACCCTATTACATATAATGCTGCCAATCAAACTTTTTATACGGCCAGTTCGTTCATCACACAAAACGATTTAACTACTTCTAAAGTACGTCCTAATGTTGCCAACAAACAAATTTCATTGGCTCCAAAAATTGACTTTCAAATAACCCCAAGTTTAAGAATTACGTTAGGTGGTAATATAGATTATAACAATTACCACACATTTGTACAGGAGTATTCACTATTAAACAGTCAGCATAACCCGCAAGTAATTGAACAAACTTACCGTGGTTATTTACGTTTAACTCAAAAATTTGGAGCTCAAACAACTACCGAGCAGGAAAAAACACAATCAGTAGTAAAAAAAGCATATTTCACTTTTCAGGCAGGGTATCAAAAGTATAAATACACCCAACAAGACGAACAATTAAAGAACGACTTTTTTAGCTACGGTTATGTGGGTAAATTTAATGAATATCGTATGCCGGTGTATGGCGATACTTCAACTGTTTATCAAAAAGTTCCCGGTGCTAACGGAACCTATTCTTTAGTTCCTCACAAAGGTTCTTATAGTACTTTAGGCTATCAAGATACTTTAATTAAATTCCAACCTGGCGCACAAAATCCGCTTGCGGCTAATTATACCAGCGATGTAATTAATATTATAGGCGCTAACAACTTAAATAGCTATTCACAAATATTAAATGCACAAGGATTAATAAACGGGTCAATACCGGCTAACGTACAAGGCTTATATTATAATACAGGCAGAACAACCGGAGGGTATTCGGTTAGAGATAATAGTATTTTTAGGGTAACATCAAACTTCTCGGCCGATATTGGTAAAAACCACTCAGTTATGATTGGTGTTGAATATGACCAACGTAATGAGCGTGGGTATGATGTTAACGCCAGGGGTTTATATAGCGTTGCTAACCAGTTGGCTAACCAACATAACCAAACATTTGACTCTACCGGTACTTATTATGCTACTCAGGCTCAATATGCCGCTGCCATTAACCCTGATAACGGACAAGCATACGGTAATTTAACTACTGCACAGACAGGTGCTCCAATATCAAGCAATTCGGGAGTTTTTGTTAAAGATGTGCATTATGATCAATCTGCCCAATCTGTATTCTCTAAAAACTTTTACGATCAGGTTATGGGTATCCACAACGGGCAATCAACAGCATATATTAATATAAATCAATACGACCCATCTGTATTTAACT
>DATFTU010000146.1:0-3557 GCA_035261565.1 Bacteroidia bacterium | reverse complement strand
TAGGACGAACTGAATCTTTTCCTTCGCCTTTTGTTTTTTCAAATTGGTTGAATGCAGTTTGGAAGCGGAGTCGCGAACCCTTACGGAGTCTAAGTTTTTTGTTGCCAAGCGCCTCACATTCAGGACAGATAGTCCAACTGGACTCCTTGTTTTCCACTTTTTTCAAACTTCTTTATATAATCTGGTCTTCAATTTGCTGAACACTTGACCGCAAAATTAGTTTAACAAATACGTTTAAGCAACAATAAAAGAAAGATAAAGAGTTATAAGCGCGAGGATTTTTTATTTTTAAGCAATTATATTGCCATTATGAAACACTTTAAAAAACACCACCCTGTAATTGTAAAAAAATTACAAGCAGGTTTAGCTACAGATAAAAAATCGGGGTTTAAAGATTTAAAAAAATACATTGGTACCCAATATGATTTTATTGGGCTTTCTGTTCCGAAACAAAGAGAAGTATTTAAGGCAGCTTATGAATTCAACAATTTTACCATTGAACAGCAACTGGAAATATGGAATGAGATTTGGCATCATAGTCAATTGTATGAGGCCATGACACAGGCTTTGTTTTTTGTATCGCAACACAAAAACACTTTTGATACGAAGGTGCTTTTTGCCACTACAAAAAACTGGGTTGGTAAAATTGATAACTGGGCACACTCGGATGGTTTGTCAGATATATTTTCTTATTTGCTTGAAAAGGATGTTGCTGTTGTTTATCCGCAGATTAAAATCTGGAATAAATCTGATAACCCCTGGGAACGCCGGCAATCAATAGTGGCGTTGCTTGAGTATAGTAAAAAGCGAAAAAAAGTTTTGCCCGTAAATAAATTACTGCCTTTAGTAAAAACTCTATTAGAAGACGAAAATTATTTTGTGCAAAAAGGTATTGGTTGGACTTTACGTGAAATAGGAAACGTTTACCCTAAAGATACCTGGGCTTTTTTAGTAGAACATCACGCAAAAATTACCGCGGTAGCTTTTAGTCCTGCAATTGAAAAACTTTCTGCAAAGCAAAAAGAAGAATTAAAACGCTTGAGAAAAAAGAACAGATAGTTTTATAATACATCTAACTTAATGCCCATAGCAAAAAGCAGGATGATAATACCACCCACAATAATGCGGTACCAACCAAACAATTTAAAACCATGTTTGGTAAGAAAGTTGATGAATAATTTAATAGCAAGTAAGGCAACAATAAAAGCAATCACATTGCCTATGGCCAACATTTTTATTTCATTTGATGATGGCATGCCATTATGCTTATAAAAATCGAGCAATTTTTTGCCGGTTGCAGCAACCATAGTTGGCACGGCTAAAAAGAAAGAAAACTCGGCGGCTGTTTTGCGGGTTAGTTTTTGCGTTAAGCCCCCAACAATGGTGGCTCCGCTTCGTGAAACACCCGGAATTAGGGCAATACATTGGAATAAACCAATTTTAAGCGCCTGCATATAACTTACGTCATCGGTCGATTGGATTTTTTCTTCGGTAAACCATTTATCAATAAATAAAAAAATAATACCGCCTAAAAACAAGGCAATGCCAACGCCTAAAGGACTTTCTAATAAGCTATCAATAAAATCGCCTAACAAAACGCCAAAAATGGCAGCGGGTATAAAGGCCACAACAAGTTTAAAATAAAAATTAACCGACTGAAAAAAGCGTTTAAAATACATAACCACCACGGCAGCTATAGCACCCAATTGTATGGCAACAGTAAACAGTTTTACAAAATCGGTAACCTGCATGCCCATTAAGCCCGTGGCAATAATCATATGCCCAGTGCTTGATACAGGCAAAAACTCCGTTAAGCCCTCAACAATGGCTAAAATAATGGCATGTAATAAACTCATACTTATTCTGCTTTTTTAGGACGGCGCATAATGGCCACCATAATAGTTGCAAAGCCCGCCAAACAAACTAATGGGGCAATGGTAATGCGTCTTGCACTAAAAATTTCGGGGTTAAAAACATTAGGGTCGTCGCTTCCGCCGCCCATCATTAACAGGTAACCAAGTACAATTAGTACAACACCTGCAATAAAAAATTTATAATTTTCTCTGGCAATGCCAAAGCCTTTATTTTCAGTACTCATGTAAAAAAATTTAAGCAAATATAATAAAAACTTTAGGGTTTGGTTTTACCCTCAAAATTGTATCTTTGGTTTTTGATGAGCTTTTTATACCCCTCGTTTTTATTTGCTTTAAGCGCCTTATCAATTCCCATTATTGTTCATTTATTTAATTTCAGGCGCTACAAAAAAGTGTATTTTACCAATGTCCGTTTTTTAAAAGAAGTTCAGCAGGAAAGCAAATCCAAATCAACCCTAAAGCGTTTACTGATATTAGCCTCGCGTTTGCTTGCTCTTACTTGCCTGGTGCTGGCTTTTGCACAACCCTATATACCCAGTAATCATAACATTAAAAAGGGCGTACGCACCATTGTTGTTTATATTGATAACTCGTTTAGCATGCAGGCAGCTAATAAAAACGGAAGTTTGCTGGATGATGCCAAACGTAAAGCCCGTGAGCTTGTGCAGGCAACTTCGGCAAGCGATAAAATACAATTGGTAAGTAATGATTTTTATGCCATAGCACATACGGTTTTAAGCAAAGAACAAGCTTTAGAGGCTATTGATAAAATATCAGTTTCGCCTTCGGTAAAAAGCCTGCAGGAAATTTATAACCGAGCTAAAAGTAATATAGATAAGGATTTTAAAGGAACCGAGTTTTTTTTGATAAGCGATTTTCAGAAAAATAATGTAAACAATTTTAAACCTGATAGCCTGGCAGAAACCAATTTTGTTTTGTTGGAAAACGCGCCTGAACAAAATATTTTTATAGATACCTGTTTTGTTGAGAGCCCTTATTTTCAAGCAGGTATAAACCAAAAGCTGCATGTAAAAATTAAAAACCTATCAAATAAAGAAATTGAAAATGGCTCTTTAAAACTCTATTTAAACAACAAGCAAATTGCACCCATAAGTTTTAAGGCAGATGCACAAGGCTACACAGATGCCTTAGTTAGCTTTACCTGTAAAGATACCGGAATACAGCAAGGTAAACTTATTGTAGAAGATTTTCCGGTTACGTTTGATGATACTTTGTATTTTTCTTTTAGGGTAAATAGTAAAATTCCTTGTCTGGATATTCATAAAAAAGATGATAAATCAGATGCTTACTTGCAAAGCCTTTTCAGTAACGATTCGTTATTTATCTATTACAATCAAACCGACCAAAGCATTGATTTTTCTTACTTTGCTAAAAGCAATTTAATTATTGTAAACGGCTTGCCAACTATAAGCAGCGGCTTATCGCAGGAGTTAAAAAAGTATGTGTTGGCAGGAGGAAGCGTACTTGTTTTTCCATCGTCCGATGCAGATAAAGATTCTTACAACAGTTTTTTCAATTTGTTTAATCTCCCCATTTTTACAGGGATTGATACGGCGGCTTATCGGTTAGAGAGTAAAAACTTGCCGACAGATTTATACGAAGGTGTATTTGAAAAAACACCCGAAAATATGGATATGCCAAGCGTGCATCAACATTACACAA
>DATFTU010000145.1:0-10024 GCA_035261565.1 Bacteroidia bacterium | reverse complement strand
ATTTAGAATTGGAATATACTGAACCTGAGGTTCTTGGAAAGATTCTAAAAGTCCAGGTTAAAACACATGAAAATATTGAATCAAAATCTGGATTTGTCTCCGAACCTCAGGATAAATCTTTCCTGCGATATGTTAATGAATGCCGTATTCCGATACTTTTAATTGTTGTAGATACTGAAAAATCTATTGCTTGGTATATATGGCTTCAGCAATAGCTCATAAATTCAAGAAATATTTCTAATATTTATGATGAAACTGAAACCAAAAGTATAATTGTAAAGATTTCTGAAAGTGCAAAATTGGAAGACGGTTTGAAAAGCGAATTAGTTTCAGTAGCACACTGGGAAAATCCAACCCAGCTTTATATTGCTTTAAAAGATTTGGCTAATCTATCGTTAACGTTATACGATGATAAACTGTCGGACTTTTTATTTGAGTACTTGGAACAAATGCGTGGTGAAATAAAAGATGACTATTTAGAGTCTTTAATAGAGAGAATAATTGAGTTAGGAGATAAAATTAAGGCGACAACACAAGGCAATAAACTATCAAAGTTTCTTTTTAATTATGTCAGAGAACATGGGGATCAGTTAACTTCAAATCATATAACCAGATTTGTTACCCGTAGTGGCTCTTATTCAAGAACAGGAGTAACTGCCTTAGGCATATTGTATGATGAATTTCCAAAACATGCAACTTCTCTTAACCTGCCAAATATATTTGCAAAACTTGAGGATCCGAGACTTAATTATTATTGTATTATAAGAGAAAGATACTTGGGCTTAAAAAGCCCGGCTTGGTTTATTGGTGAAAAGAATTTAACTGTAGAAAACATAACAGTTGACTTTAGCCAGATTGGGACAAGCATACTTGACAAATGGGCTAATAGGGGGGATTCAGCAATTCTTGATTATGTGAATTTTAAAAAATAATTATATGAAAGAAATTGTTAAAGGTAAATTCAGATTTAATAAAGCAGGGCAGGGTAGTTTTTATACCGGTAGAATAAGCTCACCAAATAATGAGAATTTTTGTTTTGCATATGATTGCGGAACAAAAAGCGGTGCAAGTTTTATTCGGAATGAAATTACTAAATATAAGGCCGAGCTTAAACAGCATAATGTGAACAAACTTGATATGTTGGTTATTTCCCATTTAGATGACGATCATGTAAATCAAATTTCTTTTCTCTTGGAGGATCTGTCCGAATGCTCAAGGGTTATTCTTCCTTACCTTTCCCCTTTACAAAGATTATTATTGGCCTTTAAACAAGACGATTTAGCTAATGAGGAAGATTACTTCAGTTTTATTTCAAATCCAGTTGATTACTTAATTTCAAGAGGTGTAACAGAGATTATTTTTTTAGATGGAGATAATGAAGAGGAAAACCCAAATCAAGTTCCTTCTAACCCTATTCAACCAAGTGGAGAGTCTCAAAGTAAAATTACAGTAGATATTAAATTAAAAAAAATACCTGATGGAAAATTAGAGCTTGAGCAGACCGAAATTAAAAAAAATCAGAAAGTGGGTTTTTATTTAAGCAATGATAAGATTTATTGGGGTGCATTTTGGGAATTTTATTTTCATAATAAACCTCAGAAAGATGAAGCAAAAAAAGTAGCAGAGTTTTTAGTTGTACTTTCTAAAGAATTTGGCAAACCAGTTACGGAAGCTATTACAGGATTATTACTCAAAGAAATTCTTGACGCGAGGGGTGTAATTGATAAAACACGAAAAGTATTTCGGAAAATTTTTGGCAATTTGAATGATTCCGGGATTGTTATGCTTCATAGTCCGGTTCAGTTCAAAAACGCAGAATTTATTTATAAAACCGGAAAAAAATATTATTACGAAGACTATAGGGTAGCAAAATATTATAGGCACTATTGGGGATTAAATGACTATTGTGGAAACCTGCTTAATGGGGACATTTCTTTAAGCCCATATTCCCCCTATCCAAATTATATAAAAGAGAAACTTCAACATGTTATAGTTTTCCAAGTCCCCCATCATGGATCAAGGCATAGCTGGAATTCTGGTGTATTAGCAGACCTTAATTCTTATTTCCCAACTGTTGCTGTTATAAACTATGGATGGGGAAATAGCCATGGACATCCGGGAGAAATTGTTTTGGAAAATCTTATTGATAATGATTTTAAGTATGTATTAAATAATCAATTCACGAAATTTGAATATAATATTAAATCTCGGGTGTAAATAGAAGCTTTTATTATAAAGACTAACTGATTGTAAATACGATTGTTCATTTATTTAACATTAAGATTATAGGAAAATAATTCTGCTCGATGTAAATTTGTTTTAATAAATAAACTTAAAAAAATAGTTTAAAGTTTAAGAATAAAAACATAACGTCATGACACTGATAAGTCGATTAGTCTTCTTTAACCAAAAGAAGACGTTAAGCAAATCGTCTGACCGTATCATAACGACCGACATATCGGTTGTTGTCCCGGTAAAAGACAATCAACAAGGTATAAACAATTATCTTGAGCATTTTTTAAAAACGCATCTTCAAAAAGATTACCCAAAAGAGATAATTATTGTAGACAATGGTTCTTCAATTCCGATTATCATTCATCAGAGGCATCAATCCAAAAACCTAAAAATAAAATTGTTTCGCTGTAAAAAGCCAGGCCCAGGTGCTGCAAGGAACTTAGGTGCTAATCAGGCAACTGGCAAGTGGATACTTTTTAATGACAGCGATTGTATACCAACTGCCAACCTGCTGTCTGGATATTTAAAATCAGACAATTTATCAATTGCATATGCTGGCAATGTCAAATCGTTTGGTAAGGATAAGCTTTCAAAGTACTATGACAGCCAGGAGATTTTAATCCCCTTAAAAACCTATAGTTATAGAGGTTTATTTGTTCCTCAATATCTGATTACAGCTAATGCACTCGTATGGCGTGAAGCTTTCATCGAAGTAAATGGATTTAATGAAAGTTTTCAGTTAGCTGGAGGTGAAGATGTTGATCTCGGTTTAAGATTAGCACAGATTGGGGAATTATCTTATGCTATGGAAAGTGTTGTGTTGCATAATTTCAATGACGGCTGGAAAGGTTTTTACAAACGTTTTATACGCTATGGTGAAGGAAATAAAATAGTTGCTCAACTCTGGCAAACTAATCTAAGACCAAAATTATTCAGGCCAAATAAACGAACAGCATTTAATGAAGTTGCAGCCAAGTTGCAATTCATATTTCTATTTATTGGTTATTTAAAATCCACAAAAATTACAGATTAAACAGTTAGATTATTTAATTATTCTTTTTTAATTAATTATGGTTAATCCTATGTTCTTAATAAAATGTTGGATGCGGATGCCCAAAAGCAAATAAGTAGGCTAACAGCAAAAATGCATCCCAACTTAATGGTAAAAACAAACCAAAAGGGCAACATTATCTGCCCTTTTTTAGCCATTAAATTACGTTTGAAGGTATACTTAAGAACGTAAACACCCCCATTCACATAACCTATTTTTACAATCAAAAATAAAAATCTCCCCTCAAAAAACTCCCAATTAAACTATCTTAAAACATGTAAATCCCCAGCAATTTTTTACGATACACTTATCGTAAATTTTACGATGCAAAACTTGGCATAAAAACAAGCTAAACGGGCTTAAAAAAAATTACGTTATTACACCTAAAACTATCAAAAACTCAAACTTGTATTTTTTCGTCTTTTTTATAGGTAAAGACGTCCTTTTTTAGCATAAAATACCTTTTAAAACCAACTCCGAACTAATCCGGATTAATGCGAAAAAATCCGCATTTATTCGGATTAATTCGCATAACCATAACGTCTTTTTATTTCATAAATTCTTGCTCGTATTGCCTGATAATTTCTTCGTCATTTAGCTTTAAATATTTCATAAAAGATTTTTCGGTTTTGTGACCGCTGATGGCCATAATTGCTTTGACAGGAACCGTCTTTTTTAAAAACCAATTTGTACAAAAACTTCTTCTACCAGTATGCGACGATACAAGCTCGTATTTCTTAGAAAAATATTCTACGGTTTTTCCTTGTTCTTTTTTAATCATTAAAATAGGTTCTACCAAACCAGCCAACGCGCATACCCTTCGTATTTTAGAATTAAATTCTGTTAAATGGTTTTCGCTAAAATTTGGTGGTGCGTAATTATATTTTTCAAGCACTTTTCTTAGACGTGAACTGATAGGGATTTTTACGCGGGCATTCGTTTTGGTTTGATTGATGATGGCGTAGTTTCCGAAGAAATGTTCTGGCTTAAAACGACGGTAATCAGAATAACGTAATCCTGTTTCACAAGCGATGATAAAAACATCACGAACTTTTTCGAGTTCGATATTGTCTAAAACGAGATTTAATAAAGCCTCTATTTCAGATTCCGTTAGGAAAATATTTTCGACATCTTCTTCGAGCTTTTTGATGTGTGAGGTATCGAAAGGCACGCAATAATTTCGTTTAAAACACCAGTTTAAAAAAGCTTTGATGTTTTTATTTTGCTTGCCAATCGAGTTAATCATAAAACCAACTCCACCTTTCGCATTGAGGGCTGTATACTTTAAATACTTTTCGAACTCCTGCACGAAGCCCCCGTTGTTTTTAAGGGCATTAAAACTGAGTGTGATGTTCGTTATTTTTTCGCACTCTAATAAATGTTTACGAAGCGATTTATCGTAATCCACTAACGTACGTGATTTGATTTCATTTTTTTGGTAAGCAACGAACTCATCAAAATACTGCCAAAACAAAACCGGGCTTTTAGCCACCTTGGGTTCTGTTTTTAAGGCCAGGTATTTTTCTTTGATTTGTTCAAGAGAAGGATCGATCTGCTGCACCTCATAAAATTCAAAAGCATCTTTAGCACGATCCAAAATTTCCTGAAGGGCACGGTTTATGCTTCTGTAATCTCCACTCTCTCTGCTTTCGCGTAAGAATTGTGTTTTCGGGTTCCAGTAAACGGGGTCCACACTGATGCCCGTAGAAACCTTCATCTTCCGATACTCTTTCTCAAGTATCAGCAGCACCAGACTTTTACCTGCCTGTTTATTTTTTAGATTTAAACGTGGACGAAACATCTGATTATTTTATCAAAAGGATAAAGGGGGGCGAATAGGGGGCGAATGATGAAATCCTAATTTTACAATAGAAAATAAAAAATGGGCTGTAAGGCTTTTCAATTGTGGTTTTCATTCCATTTAGATTTTATATTTAAAAATAAAAAAAGACAAAACTGCGGTCTGCATAAGTCGCACAGAACAAATCATCCACTTTGAAATCTAATTCACTCATAGTTTTATAATAATAAATGACATCCATCTAGCTTGACCAATCGCTAAATTATCACCATCGAATATGAATGTATTTATGTTTCTTTCGTGTGAACTAAAATTTCACGAATTATGCGTATATTTGAGTACAAAAAGTACACACCATGTATATACATATAGGAGAAATAATAAAACAAACCGTACAGGAAAATAAAATGGATGTTACAGAGTTTGCCAAGAAGATTAACTACACTCGCAGGAACGTGTATAAAATATTCAACAAACCGAGCATTGAAACGGATGTGCTTGTCAAAATAAGTGAAGCACTTGGTGAAAACCTGTTTATCCGCTTCCTAACTAACAAAGAAATAGCTGCATACGGGCACACTAAGAAAAAACAAGTTGAGTTATGGCATGCCCTGGAAGAATGGAAAGCTGCTTTATCGGTTGCAGTTGAAGAAAAAAAGAAAGAAGAACTTAAAATTCAAAAAAGAAGAGAGCTTAAAGCAAGAAATAAGTTAAAGAGGAGGGCTTAATACCCTTTTTAAATTCAATTTACTTTATTGGTTTTAATATATCTTTATGGTATACTTAAAATGAGTGATTTTTGTAAACACATTTAACCAGGTTTTGTTACACACTTTAAGCTATGCTTAAGTATTTAACCAAATTTGGTTCGAAAAATTAGTAAACTCATCTTCAGTTTAAATCTTGTATGATTATAATTAAGTTCCTATCTAACAATTGTTATAAAACCTTTTAAACTCTTGCTTTGGGTTTCAGTACCACAATCTACTTTGTACTGTAGTGTGTAAAAATAAGTACCGTCAATACACTCTGGTTTCCATATAATAATAGAGTCTTCGCTTTCAAATATCTTTTCTCCCCATCGGTTAAATACTTCAAAAAGCATGCTCGAAAATTGATATTTACCAAAATCAATAAAATCATTTACGCCATCATTGTTCGGAGTTACAATGTTTGGTAAATTTATTAGCAAATTTTTTTTATAATAAGTATACAAAAAACTATCTCTTGAAACACATGAATTATTCATAATAAAATCAACCCAATAAAAACCAGGTGCCGTTAAAGTATAATTTTGTCCTGTGTAAATATTGTTCCATAAATAACTTACGGTATTATTATAATACACACTTATATTTGTATCTACAGTGTAGATATCACATCTGGTTATATCTCGAAGTATATTAATTTTATCAGGTGTTGTTTGAATTAGCTGAAAAGTATCTGTTTCTAAACAACCATCTTTATTTAGTGATGAAACCCAATATTTTCCAAAATTATTTACATAAATATTCATAGTAGTATCATTCGTTGACCACAAACACGAAGTATTATTTACTGGAATTGCTAAAGAATAGTTATTTACTTTACAAAGCTCTATTGTAGTATCTACTTTAGGAATATTATTTGTTGTATAGGCATCAATAAAATTTGGCAGCCCAACTCTTACTTCTGCCGGCGTATTAAAACTAATAGCATTTGAAATATAATTACATAAAGTTCCTTTTTTATTTGGCAAATTAATTACATCTAAACAATTTGAAGAATTACATGCAATGTATATTTTTCCATCTGGTCCTAATTGTAATG
Organism: Bacteroidia bacterium; assembly: GCA_035261565.1. Classification (GTDB taxonomy): domain Bacteria; phylum Bacteroidota; class Bacteroidia; order B-17B0; family Aurantibacillaceae; genus PALSA-968. The sequence goes on along the minus strand of DATFTU010000145.1, from coordinate 3,128 downwards.
ACCACACATCTTGTCTATTTATAATAATTGTTTCCGATGCTTTTATAGCAGAATCATTAAATACATTTAAATCGTATTGTAAAATCACATTTTGAGTAGTCATATTAGTATAAAGCTTTGTATTATCTGGTGAAAAGGCTATTCCATAAGGCTCAGAGTATTGATTATTGAGGGAAAAATTATACGTAATCTTATGTGGATTACTTACTTTACCAGTTGAATTGTCAAAATCAAAAATTTCAATAAAGGCTGTAGGTTGGGTAACAGCTAATGCAAGTTTTTTTCCATTAGGTGAAATTTTCATATAACCTGCCGCTTCTAAGTTTGTTCCACTAATATTTTGCTGAATAGTTCCGGTATTAGATGTAACAGGTATTGTATCTAATCCGTTTTCAGTTAATAAATAAGCATTAAACGCATTCGAGTTAAATGGGTGAGTTAATATCCAAAAATCCTTTCCGTTGCAATGCCTTGCACCAGTGAGTTTTTCGGTAGTTATAGGGGGGGTTAAAGTCTTTCTTTTTACTACTACATCACCTAAGCCACCCTGCAAATTCATGTCTATTATAGCATATTTTACACCAATATTTATATAAGGAGAGCTATTGAAAACAGCACTGTAAGCAGCAGCATCTGCACTAATTAAATAGTATAAATTTGCACTGCCTGGTTTAGGTACTATTAAAGCAGCTTGTGTTGAACTAAACGACGGTTGTGATAAACTATCTCCGTTAGGCATTAGTTGATTATTTCTATTATAAACCCAATTGCCATCAGTATAAAAAAGTAATTGCCCCGTATTTCTATCGCTAATAGAAGCACTCCCTTCTTCGGTAGTTAGCATGCAATCTGAATTTATTACAGGAGAACCTGAACTAAAATTTAATGAACATTGTTTGTCAAAGGCCCAATTACATGCTTCTTTACCCGTTTGCGATTTTGCAAAAAATGATACTAAAATTGATATAAGAAAACATACCCACTTCATTATTCAAAAGTATGATATTATTTATTACAACAGGTGTGATAGGACTGGACAGTACTTATTTACTGCACCTTCATAATTTTGTATACCATTACATCTTTACCAATTAGTAACCTAATAAAATAAGTTCCGTTATTATAGCTGGCCATATTTATTTCATTTTGGGGTTGTAAATTTTGGCCGGTATATAATATTTTACCTGCTTCATCGGCCACCGTAACAATTGTTTGCACATTATTTTGCAGGTTGTTTAATGAAAGGTTTATTTTATCTTGCGTAGGGTTAGGATAAACATTAACCCCGTATTGTTGCACCAATTGCTCTTGTTTTTTTAGCGTATCAGCTGGGGCTGCTTTACGGCCACCAACTGGGCAACTAGGGCAAACATATAAATGCCGCTCAGTACGGTTGCCATTGCCGTCGTACAAATACTCTATAGCTTGGCTGTAGCTTTTCACACTCATTAAAAGGGTTAGATATAAAATTATTTTTTTCATTACACTTCTTTACTTTTCTAATTATTATTCATTACTGGTTTTCAATATTTATATTTATGAATCAGTAGTTTATCAACTTACCCTCAATTATTCCTTTTTCTAACTGTTCTATTGTGATGTCGGCAATTTTGGAACTAAAAAAATTGGAGATATCAACGTTAAATTTTTCGCCATAACTATTTATAAACTGTATTCCCTTTACCCCCACAAGCCCTAATTCGCTAATCTTTGTTGATTTTTTTATTAAAAATCCATATTCTTCTCTTTGTTCTTCAAGAAACTCTCTAAAGTTATCAATTGAATTTTCTTCCAAATTATAATTGCAGATTTCATCAAATGTAACTTGACTTAGTATAAATGGATATATAAAGTTATGTGTAATATCTTTTCTAAGATCTAAAGAAAGTTCTCGCCAATTATCAATATTAGTTACGTGTGCCTTTATATTATTTAACCAAATAGAACTGTCATGATAGCGTTCGATAAAAAAATCATCTTCATTAGGATAGTATATTAATTTATCATTAAAAGTTATCATTCGCAATTCGTCAATTATTTTTTTATGTATGGTTCCGGTAACTGGGCTTGCATAATAATCCTTTTTTTCATAATTATTGTCATAAAACCTGGCTTGTATTAACAAGCCGTTTAAAATACGGAGTTCTATTTCACTTTTTATTTCCATAATTTTGTTATTTATTTTCCAAACGAATTATATCCATAATCAATTATTTTTATTCTAAGTGCTCCATTAGGGTATACTAATTCAAATGGTTGGCTTGGGTCATATAGCAATTGGGCCTCATCAACGTTCCGAATAACAAATCTAATATAAAAACATTGCTTGCCATTGTGAGTTTGTTGATTTAAGAATATTTTTTGTAAAACATCCATTGGCCCCATTGCATTTGGGGTTATATATACTTTCCCCTTTGCATTGGGTAATAGTTTACTGTATGGGAATATGCCACTTGCTACTATTTTCGCCAATGCGGCACTATTCGTGTAATGATAATAAATGGTTTCCGAGCTTTTATTATGAATATCCTGATCACCTGTCATAGCAAGTGCCAAAGGGATAGTTAATAATGAGCTTAACGCACCAGCCGTATATCTTAAAGCTGTACCAAACAAGGTTGGAGCTAAAGTAAAAGTTGACTTCTTATTTTCTTGAGGTGTAACAGTATTTGTTCCAATGCTTGCCATGCTAGTAAATTCGGGCCTAGCAAGAGTTTCTTCCCAATGGCTTTCAGTTTCCGGATGCTTTGTATTATTTTCAGCAAAAAAGCGAGTATTCCAATGGCTTTCTTGCGCATCGCTCACCATATGGGTTGTTGTAACTAACTTTAATCCGGCTCTATAAGCTGCTCTATCTAAAATCGAGTTTTGATAATCATCAACTTGTGCTTGTCTTCGTTCTTGCTCTAATCCTTGGTCTGAATAGCCTGGGCTGGTTGCCGAAAAATCTCCGGTTCCGGCAGATAAATTAATCATTCCGCCTGTGCCAACAGCTATACCTGTATGACCACTGGGGTCGGTATAGTTTAGCGGGTTATTATTTACATAAGAGTATCTGTTATGGCTTTGTGTATTAGTTGGGTCAGGTACTACATTATCGGCGCTTAACATACGGGCAATTAAAGGGT
>DATFTU010000144.1:0-13122 GCA_035261565.1 Bacteroidia bacterium | reverse complement strand
TTGATTTTCGCAAGTATTTTGGTTGGCATAAGTGCAGGTATTGCAGCTGTAATTTTAAAAACATTTGTTCACTTAATCAGGCAATATGTCGTAGAAGATAATCTATTGCTCTTCACCTTTAAATATTTGTATTTGTTACTTCCTTTAATTGGCATAGGAATAACCATACTTATTGTAAATAGATTTTTTAAAGGAGATATTGGCGGCGGGAATGTTAATATACTTCACGCAATAGCCAAAAAAGGAAGTTTCCTGCCTTTTCATCAGATATACTCACATATTATTACAAGCGGCATTACGGTCGGTTTTGGAGGCTCGGCAGGATTAGAATCTCCCATTGTCAGTACGGGAGCTGCCATAGGTTCAAATTTTTCAAGGGTAAACAAACTAAATTTTAAAGACCGCACTTTACTTTTGGCAGCAGGTGTGGCGGGTGGAATTGCCGGAGCGTTTAACGCTCCGATAGCAGGAATTCTTTTTGCTTTAGAAGTAATTTTGATTGATATTTCCATTTCAGCGTTTATACCTCTACTAATTGCCGCCGCATCGGGCGCTCTTATATCCAAAATAATTTTACAGGAACATATCTTATTATATTTTCGATTACAGCAGCCGTTTAATTATTATAATGTGCCCCTTTATATCGTTCTTGGTGTAATGGCTGGTTTTCTGTCGCTATATTATGTAAATATATTCAGCAAAGTAGAGAGCAAGTTTCATAATTCAAAATCCAAGCTATACAAATGGTTGGCGGGAGGTATTTCTTTAACAATCTTAATTGCTATTTTCCCTTCCTTATTCGGTGAAGGATATGAAAGCATTAAATCCTTAGCAGATGTAGAGCCAAATGACTTTTTAAAGCAAAGTATTTTAAGCGAGTTTATTTCAAGCAAGTGGGTTGTATTAATTCTAATTACGCTAACCATGTTTTTAAAAGCATTTGCTACAGGTATTACAGTTGGAAGTGGTGGTAATGGAGGAAATTTTGCACCGTCCTTATTTGTGGGGGCGTATTTAGGGTTTATATTTTCCTATTTCCTGCAATTGGTGGGGATGATTAATACGCCTATCAGCAATTTTACGATTGTGGCTATGGCAGGTATTTTAAGTGGGGTATTTCACGCACCATTAACCGCCATATTTCTCATCGCTGAAATTACAGGCGGGTATGAACTGATTATTCCATTGATGATTGTGTCGTCTATCAGCTTTATTATCGTTAAGAAATTTCATCCGGACTCTATGGATGCTAAAAAACTAAAAGCAAAAGGGGCTATTGTATCGGAAGATAAGGATACAAGTATTTTAAGCAGGATAGATATACCATCCTTGATAGACCATGACTTTGCAGTTTTACACCCTGAAGATAAACTTCGGGAAGTAATTCAGCAGATAAAACACACCAGGCGAAACACTTTTGCTGTGGTTGATAATGATTATAAACTCATCGGATTAATTCAACTGAATAGCATTAGGGAAGAAATGTTTAATAGCGATTTGTACGATAAAATAGTTGTCAATGAAATTATGGAAAAAGCATCTGTAAAAATTGAACGCGGCGATGATGTGTTTTTAGTGATGAAAAAATTTGATGCGTCTGGTCAATGGAATTTACCCATTGTTGACCAAGGCGTTTATTTAGGTTTCATCTCTAAATCAAGCATACTAACAAAATACAGAAATGAACTACTTCTTTTTTTATAGAAAATAATGTTACAAGTAAAATCAAATACCTCAAAGTACTTTAGAAATGCGATACTATTTCTTTTTATGCTTTTATTCTTAGCGGAATGTACTTCTATTAAACCAAACCTTAAAGTATCTCAACTTAATTACTGCGCTCCTCCAACCCCTTACGTATATGATTCAACCTATATTCCTTTAGCGGATATCAAACCAATTATTCAAAATGATAATTTACTGTTAAAGACTTTTACCTATCAGGACTTACTTTTGGCAAACGCCTGTGGTTCACTTTTCTTAGTACAGGAATACGTTCATTTAAAGAACGACAAAAGCCAAGATGAAGATAGTGTGATTTATATGATGGTTAAAAAGCAGCAAATATTTAATCGGTTATTATTGGCTTCTACTGAAGTTGCCAGCCTTGCTGCTGAACTTGATTGCGAATCGGAAAGGTCAAAACAATTAGCCGATTATTTAGACCAAATTAATGATACCCGCATTCAGAGATTTACAATCCTGTCTGTTGTATCGGGTGCTATAACAGGTATTGGTACTTCAGCCTTAAAAAATTATGGCTCTCAGGTTACTGTTGGCATAACAGGAAGCATCGTGAGTGCTGTTTTTGGTGGATTAGCAGTTGTTTCATCAAAAAATCATATTGATGTGCAACATAAGAGAAACTTACTTGCTGATATTTGGTATGAACCAAAAACATCTGCTGTATATCCTCCTTTTATATGGAGTGTTTTAACGGCTAAAGAATTTAATTCTGATTTTTCTACTTCTACCATAAAATCTCTTAAAAGCAGGTGGATTGAAGAGGGTTTAATAGATACAAGCGCAAGTAAATATAAAATCTCCGCTATTAGAAAATTCTTAGCAAAAGAAGGACTTGCAGACACGACTAATAAAAATAAACCCGAACTATTTTTTGGTATTGGTGGCAAGTACAAGGCAAATGATTTACACACTCGCACAAGTATGTTAAATCAATTAAAGGCTGAAATACGTTCTATCAATCAGAATTTGCAGGCTCTTATGCTAAAGTTGTCAGTTTAAAATTATTACTATGGAAACCCAAGAAAATAAACTAATTAAAAAAATAAAGCTTAGAGCCATAAAACTTAAAGACTATCAAGCTATTGTTGATTTGCAACTAAAATGTTTTCCAAGTATGAAACCTTGGAATGAAAAGCAATTCAAAAATATAATTGCGGTTTTTCCAAAAGGGCAAGTATGTATTGTATATGAAAAGAAAATCATTGCATCAAGTTGTAGTTTAATCATTGATTTCACTCATTACAAGGAAACATCATCTTGGAACGAGCTTACAGATAATGGTAATATAAACAACCATACCCTTAAAGGAGATACCCTTTATGGTATGGAAATTATGGTGAACCCGGATTATCGTGGCATGAAGTTATCACGTAGGTTATATGATGCCCGCAAAAATATAGCTAAACATTTCAACTTAAAACACATATTAATCGGTGGCAGGTTACCCAATTACCATAAGTATCAAGCCAAAATGAATATTAATGAATACGTTGAAAGTGTTATGGAAAAGAAAGCGTATGACCCTGTATTAACCGTCCAGCTTGCTAATGGTTTTACTTTAAAACAAATCCTTCCGGATTATTTACCGAATGATAAGGAATCATGTGGCTACGCCACTTTATTAGAATGGACAAACTTTCATTATAAAAACTCCACGGTAAATAATCAAATAAACTACTCCCCATATGTACGTGTTAGCGCTGTACAATATCAAATGCGTTCTATATCCAGCTTTGAGGATTTTGCTAAACAATGTGAGTATTTTATTGATGCTTCATCAGATTACAAAAGTGATTTTGTGGTCTTTCCTGAAATGTTTACTATGCAATTACTTTCTTTTCTGGCTGATAAGCGACCCGCGATTGCTGTACGAGAATTACATAATTACACCCAACGATATATTGATTTGTTTTGTTCGTTAGCTATAAAATATAATATTAATATTATTGGGGGCTCGCATTTTTGCATTGAAGATGAGTCGCTTTATAATATATCCTATTTGTTTAGACGCGATGGTAGTTACGATAAACAGTATAAAATACATATCACTCCATACGAGACAAAATGGTGGGGTGTAAAGGGGGGTAATAAAGTTCAAATATTTGATACAGATAAAGGTAAAATTGCGATTTTGATTTGTTACGACATTGAATTCCCTGAGCTCGCACGAATAGCGGTTAGTAAAGGAGCGAAAATTATTTTTGTACCTTTTAATACAGATGACAGGCGAGCTTATTTGCGTGTGCGTTATTGCGCACAGGCTCGTGCTATTGAAAATCAAGTTTATGTTGTTATAACCGGATGTGTGGGGAATTTGCCTGAGGTTGGCAATCTTGATATACATTTTTCACAATCTGCCATTTTAACTCCCTCTGATGTAGAATTTAGCCGCGAAGCCATAGCATCAGAAGCAGTACCCAATACCGAAACCTTAATTTACCAAGATCTGGATTTGCATTTACTACAACGTAATCGAGAATTGGGCAATGCCCAAACCTGGAATGATAGAAAGAAGAGTTTTTATACCTTAACTTATGAAGAAGATAGTAAAACTATTGTGGTTTAATTTTAAAACCAATAAATCCGTTTTACCAGTTTTTCAGTGGTTAATCCTTGTACAAGAATCGAAAAAATTACGATTATGTAAGTAATGGCCACCATTATTTCTTTAAATCTATTATCCGGCAGTGATAATGTTAAGGCAATGGATAAGCCCCCCCGCAAACCTCCCCAAGTCATAACCAAAGCAGTACGGTTATTAAAAAGTTTTTTATCCTTTAAAAAATAAATGGGCACAGATAAGGAAATGTACCGGCAAATTAATAATAATATAATGGCTAATAATCCAATTAATACATAATTAATAATAAAGGGTAACAGAACCATTTGTAAGCCTATTAACACAAACAATATCGAGTTTAAAAAATCATCAAGCAATTCCCAAAATTTATTATGGTAATCTCTGGTTGTATCAGACATGGCTGTTTTACTAACTTTATTGCCTAAAATTAAACCGATTACAATTACAGCTAAAGGGCCACTTACGTGTATGGCTTGCGCAAGTTCACCACATATCATTACTAACGCCAAAGAAATAAGGACTTCGGTCTGGTAATGGTCAATTTTTTTAATGAAATAATATACTCCATAACCTAGTGTCAGCCCTAAGATAACACCGCCGAATACTTCGCGTCCAAAAAGTATAAGTACATCAAAAGCACTCAAGTTTTCAACCCCTAAGCTAATAACGCTGCTAATGGTAACAAAAAAAACTACCCCAATGCCATCGTTAAATAACGATTCACCATTAATGGTTGCTTCAATTTCTTTTGGCATATTACTTTTTCGCAAAATGCCAATGACAGCAATAGGGTCTGTAGGCGACACTAAAGCTCCAAATAATAGGCAATAAATAAAATCAACCGGATGATTGAAAAAATTAAATACAAACCACATTATACTTCCAAAAAAAATAATAGATATAGCAACACTAAGTGTTGAAAAAGACAATACGGCGGCTTTTTGTTTTTTTAATTCTTGCAGATTAATATGTAACGAGCCGGCAAACAATAAAAATCCAAGCATAATATTTAAAAGTGTTTGCGAAAAATCTATACTTCGAACCATGTTTTCTACATGCTGATAGAATGAGCTGCTTATTTTACTTTCGGCAATTATCAGTAAAGAGAATATGAGAGATATTAGCATTAAGCCGATAGAAGGTTGCAGTTTAAAAAACCGAATATTTATGTACGAGAATAACGCGCATAAAGCAACCAAAATTGATATTAGAAATAGTATATCCATAGAATATACGAATATATTAATTTAAGAGTATTACTTATCACATTATAAACTTGACTATTTAGGTGGGCCGTTTTGTATTTGTCCTTTATCATCAAAATAAAGGCTCATTATATCGCTTTTGGTTTTCTTATATACATCCAGTCGATATAAGTTAGCAGAGTAAGGTGTAGCAACCGAAAACGCCTTGTCAATATACCAACCTTTATATTCGCTACTTTCAAACCTGCCTTTTACAATAGCCGGTATTTTATCCATAGCAAGCAAACGGTCTGTTTCTATTAAAAACATCTCATCCCTTCCCGAATTAATATAGGCTTCATAATATGTTCCGTTACGGGTATAACTTACTTTGGCATGATTGGCATCCGACCTTTGTATATCAATAATTTTTTCTTTTTGAAACTAATGAGGAAAATTTTCAACCAGCACATCTTTTTGTTTTGCAAGCTCTTCGGGCGCTACAATACTTGCATACTTCTGGGCGCTTAAATTAAGAACTCCCCAAAAAAACATGGTTATATAATATACTTTCATTTTCAAATTAAAATTAAACCGCTTTGCAAGCTTCTGCACATTTACGGCAGGCTTCCGCGCATTCCTGACAATGCTTTGTTTTGTGTTTGCCACATTCTTCCGCGCATTTAGTACATATTTCAGCGCATTCTTTCAGCAAGTGTTTTGCATGGTCTGAACCTCTTGCTATAAAACTTGCTGTGATTCGACATATTTCTGTGCAATCCATATCCAGTTTAATACAGTCAGCCATTTTCTTTACATCTTCTTCTGCCAAACAAGCAGTTGAACAATAGTTACAGGCAGATGCACAGTCTGCTAAAATTGTCAGTAAGGGTTCGTGATTTTTCATGATATGTATATTATTGACATGTTTTAAAAAGGAATATCCCCACTTGCGAAAAGATTGGAAGAAACATCCTCGCCAATGGGAACCGCAGGAATGCTTAGTACAGGTACTTTTGAATGATTTACGAATTGTTGTGTGTATGAACCTTTTACTAGTTGGTCTATGCTAAAATCATGCTCATTCATTATGGCTATTAATCCGACGTTCATTGTTTTAGCATACTGTATTATTTCTTTAGTAAAATTATCTGCGAAAATAGTGGTGCTTTTGTTTTCAATGCCAATCCCTGTTAAATAATCTTCTACCTGTTTAACGTATTGTTTTATTTTAAAACGGTGTTCCTTATTTTTTTCTGATGTAAAACCAACAATGTAAACCTTACAACCAAATACTTTCGCTAGTTCAACAACATAATCCACCTTTTCCCTGGAGTTCATTTCAAGGCGAATGGGAAGAATTATTCCACTATCAATTTTTTGCTCCGGTTTTTGCTGAACACTGATTACGGGACAAGGCGCATGGTTTATCACTTTATAAGCGTTGCTTCCCGTAAAGAATTCCTTAACGCCGCTCATGCCATGTGTACCCATAACAATAAGGCTTATTTTACCCTTTTTTGCCATGGCACAGATAGCATCCGAAACCACTCCGCTTTTCACATCTGTACTTGTTTCTATCCCATGTTCTTTTTGTATATTTTTTGCGAGCTTATCAAGAGAAGCAAGTGTTGATTTTTGCAATTTTGTGTAGAATGCAGCTCCATAAGGGATATTTAATTCATTAGTAGGAATAGCATATTCTCCTGAAACTATGTGAACAAGTTTCAGTTTAGCGCCTGTTAAGCGGGCTATAAAGATTGCCTGTGTTAATGCATTGGACGCTGTTTTTGAAAAATCTACCGGCACCAGTATTTTTTTTATTTTAAGTTTTTTCATTTCCATGGGTATTTTATTTTATGTTTTGATTCGGTTGAGTTTACCTGATAATATTTTGCCCAAGCATTATTAATGGCAAATAATAAAGGCTTGCCGAATATTTTTTCTAAACTAAGCGGCATCAAAAAATGTCGGTCAGGTTTAAAATATTCATAATAATGATGATCGTCCTCAGCTTTATCATCGTAGGCATGCCTTGCGGCAAAATCACCACAAAAAGTTGCCCAGGGTAAGCCTACACAACCTATTACAAAATGTAACCAGGGTTTTGATATATCTTTCACAATGGTAGGTAACATATCGCGGGTAGTGTCAATCCGGCCGGGCCAGTATTGTATAAATTCCAAATCTTTTAGCTGGGGGAATTTCTTTTTAAAACCCTTAATTACCTTATTAATAACATGCGAAGATGTAACATCATTAACAGAATAAGTAGTTCTTATATTGCCGCCACCCAATAGCAACCGATTATCTCCCAATAGCCGATAATACGTATAAATAAGATCGGAATCCCAGCATTGAAATCTACCGGCAGGAAACAATTGATTAATAGCAGCATCGCTTAAAGGCTCACTCACTGTTAAAAATGTTTCCGCGTGAAACGCATCATCCGCAAAATGCGTTAAGGAGTGTTGAAGCTTATCCGCACAAAAAATTATATCATTTGAGCTTACAGAACCTAAATGTGTTTTTACAATATGGTCGTCAATTTTTACTACTTCAGATGATTCATATATCTCGACACCGTTTTGCAACAACACTTCTTTCATACCCTGGCAATACAATAAAGCATCCACGCCATATGTTCCCGGATAGCGCACGCCACCCGAATAAGCATCTGTGCCAATAACAGTTTTAACTTGGTCTTTATCGTATAATGTTTGTATAAAATTCATTGATTTCCTGGCTGCCATTTCGCTTTCAATATCTTTCCATCCTCGCTTTCCGTTTCCAAGAAAAAGAGAATCCTGCACTTGAAGGTCGCAGGGAATATTATGTTCATGAATACGGTCAACCATCATTTTAATTCCTGTAGTAGCCACATGCCATACATCAGCCGCGCCTTTAAGTCCAAAACGGCGTATGAGTTGTGCCAGTTCAAGTTCACTGTCGGGAGTGAGAAAGCCCGCGCTTTTTCCACTGGTGTTTCCGCCAAAAATATTTTTTTCAAGCATTACAATTTTTACACCTTTTTTCATTAATGCATAAGCAGCGGAAATTCCTGCCGCACCGGCGCCCACAATTACAACATCAGCTTTTATATCTTTCCGCAAAGGTGGAAGCATTGCATCTTTTGATCCTAATAAAGTAGTGAACCACCAGTTTTGTAATTTCATTATCGTATATTGTGTATAGTTTCCTTTAGTCTTATCTTACAATATTATTCCATTATGATTAGTTTGAAATTTATAAATGTTAATGTTGCCCTTATTTAACCTTGTTTAACCTCTAATTAACTTTTTTAAAAAATTAGCCTTCCACCTTTTTAAATATTGGAATTTCCCCTAAACCTTAATTGTAAGCAGTCCTGTCTTTACCAACAACGATAAAAGTCCGGTAAAATATACCTATAGGGGATCAGGCAATAACCCTGAGTTAAATATTAAAATATTCCGAGCGAAACAAAAACTCTTACTTTTATTATAGATGATCCTGATGCAAATAGAAATGAGTAAGCCATTCCACAATTTTATAATAAAACAACTAAAATTAGTAGTTGCCAAAGCCTTTATGGTTGGCTAATTTTTTGTATGTTATTTAATAACACAAATGTTATAGATTATGAAAACAACAAAAGAAAAACATCAAAATGAAAAGGCTTCTATTTCAAAGCATTCAGAATCGCATCACGGTTCAAATGATAAAAAATTAATGGAAGATCATTCAAAAAATATTGAATCTAAAAGTTCTCCCAAGAAATCTAATAAACAAAAATAATCATTGTTTATGCTATTGGATAAATAGCAAATTCAATAAAAAGAAAACCGCCCGGGTCTTATTTTTAATGAGACCGGCGGTTTTTTGTTTATGAGACTTCCTTATGAATAACTTTGTATAGTTTAAAGTGCCCAAACAAAGGTTTATTAGAACAAACCTTATTATTTAGATTTTACTTTACATTGCTTAGCATACATAATGAAAGAAGATAAAGTAATATCTTATTATCACAATAGCCAGAGTTTGGGTAGCAGGATATTGCGTTTATTTTTCAGAATATTTAATATAAAAGGCAGATTAAAGGAAGCGCATTTTTCGGGTAAGATAAAAAGAGCTGATATGCCCGAACCTCCGGCTAAATTACTAAAAGGAATTTCTTCAACAGCGCACGTTATTAAGGATAGAAAGGTTTTTATGTTTGCACCATCATCTATTCCTGGCCAAAAGCACATTTTATTTTTTCATGGAGGAGCGTATCTTTTAAATTTTACTTTATTGCATTGGAAACTCATTACCCGTTTAGTAAGGGAGACAAACTGCAGAGTTACGGCACCCGATTATCCTTTGCTACCTAATTACTCATACAAAGAGCGTCTAGCTATGGGTGAACAAGTATATAAGGAACTACTTAAGCAAACAAGTGCTGATAATATTATTTTTATAGGTGATTCTTCGGGTGGAAACTTGGCTCTCTCATTAGCTCAAAAACTTAAGGAAGATAAAATCGCCCAACCTGCACAAATAATATTACTATCACCTTGGTTAGATGTAACTATGAGTAATCCTCAAATGGAAGAGGTGAGTAAACGAGATCCTATGTTACCATTAGGTGGTAACAAATTAGGTATGTTGCACGCAGGCGATAGAGACATGAAAGATGCTTTAGTTAGCCCTTTATATGGATCATTAAAAGGAATAGGTAAGATAAGCTTGTTTACAGGGACAGATGAAATTTTGTATCCGGATGCAAAACTTCTTAAATCAAAAGCCGAAGCTGAAAGTGTAAAGCTTAATTATTTCGAATATAAGCACATGTTACACGATTGGGTTATATTTCCCATACCTGAAGCTAAAATTGCTTTTAGCCAAATAGTTAAGTTGTTGAAATAAAGAAGGTCATGTCTTAATATATTAATAATGATTAATTAGACCATAATAATACTCTTCCCAATAAATGGTACTTTTTATTCTTTGTGCTTAAAAAAAATTTTTCGCAATCCTTAATTTATGGCGAAGAAAAATCATTAAAGACCGAAGTGAAGAAACGTTTATTGTGGGTAAAAAATTACCCATAATGACTTTTTAAAAATGGCATAAATTTTCATGCCAAAATTATTCACGAGGGTTAAGCTAATTAACTTTTTTGTAAAATAAAAAGTGCATATATTTCATTTTGAAGATCAGGAATGATAAATGTTAAGACGGGATAAAATGAAGGTTTGTTATCAAGCAACAAAAATAATTGACAAAACAGCTTTGATAGAATTTCTTAAAAAGGAGGTGGCCAAAAACAGAGATATACAGGTAGAGGTGCGTGAAGTAAATGCTGTAATCAACTTCTGCATATCAAAAAAAGATTTATTAAAAAAAGTAGACGAACTATACCCCAATGTATTTGAATTTGTTGAGTCTTCTCAAGCGAAAGGGATTGTTCTTTTTTCTAACTAGTAGTAGCGGTCACTTTAAATTGTTGAAGCCATTGAATAGCATCCTCTTCATTAGAAAATAATTTGGCTGGTAGCTTAGGTGTTTTTATTAAGCTTAAATTAATAAATATAGTTGCAAGAAATCTATTGAACTCATTTTTTACGATGAATGCCCCAGCAATAATGCCTTTTGTTCCATCTCCCTGAGCGATATAATTTTTAGCATCATGGTCTGTATTTTTTATATTTCTTATATCAGCAAGCATCGGGTAGTTTTTTCCATCAGATAATTTTAATCTTTCATAAACACATATTTTAGCTATATCCAATGTTATATTAAGATTTTTCGAATACTGCACAAATAAGATTCCGTCTTCAATTCTCATAGTAGTATATTCATTTTGAAAATAATGATTGTTCATGCTTGCGATTTAATTCAATGCAAAAATAAAAAAACATGCCTAAAACCAGCAAAACCAACAGTTTTTACGATACGGTTAATGAATTTATATCGATAGCTAAGGCTAGAAATATAGTCCATCTTTATACTGGAGATGAAGTAATTAATGGTAGAACAATTAAACTAGATGGATTCGAAAAAGAGCTAATTAACTTTGGATCCTGCAGCTATTTAGGCTTGGAAAAAAACGAACAGATACTTTCTTCCGGAAAAGATTATCTGCAAAAATATGGTTCTCAGTTTTCAAGCTCAAGATCATATATATCCATATACCCGTATAAAGAATTAGAGACGCTGTTAAGGAAGATGTTTCAACATCCCTTGTTGCTTGCACCCAGTTCTACTATCGGCCATTTTGGAACTATTCCCTGTATCATTGAAGAAAACGATGCCATTATCTTAGACCATCAGGCGCACATATCGATGTTTCAAGCAACGAAACTGATTGATAAAAAAACCAGTATCAGCCTTTTGAGGCATAGCCGATTAGATGAGCTTCAGAGCAAAATAAATGAACTTACCAATAAGCATAACAGAATATGGTATTTTTTTGACAGCATATATTCCATGTATGGTGATGTAGCACCAATAAAAGAGCTGATGGATATGCTTGATAAAAATCCGCAATTACATTTATATGTGGATGATGCGCATGGAATGAGTTGGGTGGGTAAACATGGAACGGGTTATTTATTAAGCCAAATAGGAAAGCTGCATCCAAAAATGATTGTCGCTACTTCTTTGGCGAAGGGTTTCGGATCCAGTGGCGGGGTATTTATTTTTCCATCGGAAGAGTGGTGTTGGAAAGTAAGAACGTGGGGCGGTCCTTTAACTTACTCCGGCCCTCAGCAACCGGCTACATTAGGGTGTTCCATTGCCTCAGCTAAAATTCATCTTACCGAAGCCGTTTATAAAAAGCAGCATGAACTGATGGCTAAAATAAAATTATGTAACAGTACCTTACTGGAGCTTGGACTTCCACTCATCACAAGCTCGGAAGTACCTATCCGTTTTATCGGAGTAGGTTTACCTAATGTTGGATATAACCTCGTAAATAAATTAATGCAGGATGGGTTTTATACAAACCTGGGTATATATCCTGCTGTTCCTGAAACATGCACCGGTATTAGGTTTACTATAACCAACCACCATACAGAGGATGATATTATCAATTTGTGCAAGAGCCTGGCAAAAAACCTGCCCCTTGCTTTAAAAGAAGAGAATAGGACGGAGGAAGATATTTACAGGGCGTTTAAAATGCTTCGTTCTAAACAAGCAATAAAGAAACAAGTCCCTGACCGTTTTAATGAAAACACAAAGTATACTATTCAGAAAGAGTCTTCCATTACTGATATTCCGCAACAGGTTTGGGATGAACTAATGGGTGATAATGGAATGTTTGATTGGAATGGCTTACGGCTTCTTGAATCCATTTTTCAGAATAATGAAAAACCTGAAAATAATTGGGATTTCCAATACTATCTGGTTAAAGATGAACAGAATAAAATTGCAGCAGCCACTTTTTTTACTAAGGTTTTACTGAAAGATGATATGTTGGCCTCTGTTGAAGTATCAAAGCAAATCGAAGCAAAGAGAGAAAATGAACCGTACTATTTAACCTCAGTATGTTTTATGATGGGGACTCCTCTTACTGAAGGCAAACACCTTTGGATTGACCGAACAAGTAATAATTGGAAAGAAATAATGATGAGTTTGATTGATGAGATT
>DATFTU010000143.1:0-3779 GCA_035261565.1 Bacteroidia bacterium | reverse complement strand
ATTTAGACGTTATAGTAAAATTTGGAGATTTATCGAAAACAGGAGGTATTGTAAATTTATATAATGCTATTCTTTTAGCTGAAAAAATGAGTAATTAATTGTATGATAAAGTTAGTACGTTCTATAATAGTAATTTTTTGCTTGGTTATAACGGCCAATGTTTATGGGCAGACTACCGGTATAAGCAAAAATACACAAGTTATAAACGGAAAAAAATATTATATCCATAAAGTAGAAAAAGGCCAGAGTTTATATGGTATTGCAAAAATATATGGCTTAGATTTAAATACCCTGATAGTAGAAAATCCTGAAGCTATTGATGGCATTAAATCGGGGCAGGAATTAAAAATTCCTGTCGAAAAACCTAAGGAGCAAAGCCAGCCAACTTTAAAAGATTATGAAAACTACATTACGCATAAAGTAAGTAAAGGCGAAACTGTTTATAGCATTTGCAAAAAGTATGAAATTACCGAGCAACAACTTACCGAGCTAAACCTAGGTATTAAAACCGGTTTAAAAGAAAACGTTGTATTAAAAATTAAAGAGAAAGAAAAAACTAAAACAGCTCAAACAAATACAACCGGTACGCCCAAAGCAACACCTAATACCGTTACAACTTCCACTACTAATACTAAAAAAACTGAAAGCGAACCTGAAACCCCAATAGATTTAATCAGTAAACCTAAAAAAAATAAGTATAGTGTAGGAGTATTTTTGCCTTTTCATTTTGAAGGGTTAGATGAATTGAATGTTGATGAACTTGTAATGAACAAACAGGATTTTCCTGAATCGCAACAATTAGCTTTAGATATTTACGATGGGTTAAAGCAAGCCGCCGATTCATTAAAAGCAGATGATTTTTCGATAGACTTTGCTTTATACGATGCAGGTGATATAGACTCGGCAGCTGTAGTAAAACTAATTAAAACAGATGAGTTTAAAAATCTTGATTTAATTATTGGCCCCTTATATAATGCGCCCTTTAAAATAGTATCTGCCGAAGCTAAAAAATATCAAATTCCATGTGTGTCTCCATTAACGCAACAAAACAAAGTGTTATTCAATAATGTATTTACCAGTAAATTAATTCCATCTAATAATACACTACTGCAAGGCTTGGCAGATTATTGTATAGATTCTCTTGCTAAGCAAAATATTGTTTTGGTAAATAATAATAATGTAAAAGATTTGCAAAATATAAAATCCTTTAAAAGTTATTACAACCAAAAAGTAAAAGATACTTTATGTGAAGTAAAAGGTATTGCTGGAGCTAAAGCTGCTTATAAAGCCGATAAAATAAACTACTATGTAGTTATTACTGAAAACGAAGCATTTATATCCGATTTTTTAACGCAGTTAAATATTTTTTCTGATAAAAAAGAAAACCTGCGTGTTATTGGCCTCCGCAGGTGGCTTAATTATGATAACCTGGATTTAGAGTATTTTAATAGATTTGGTTTTACTTGCGCTGCACCCTATTTTGTAGATGAAACAAAACCTTTTACACAAAAATTAAACGCAGCTTATATCCAAAAAAACAACTGCAATACAGGCGATTATTATTATCTGGCAGTTGATGCCGGCTTATATTATTTGGGGTTATTAAAACAAATGGGAGGTGCTTTTAGTGCTGTATTAGATGATTTGCCTAAAAAAGGCAACTGCATTAATTTTAGTTTTGCGCATCCAAATAATAGCACAGGTTTCGAAAACCAGGCAGTTCAAATAATCCGTTATAGCGATTACAAGTTAAAAAAAATAAACTGATGCCTAACAGAGAAGAAATAGCCCAATGGCTTAAAAATTTACAAAAACATATTTGTGCTGAACTCGAAAAGGCTGATGGAACTTCATTATTTGCAGTAGAAGAATGGGCCCGCCCTGAAGGCGGTGGCGGTATAAGCAGGGTTATACAAAATGGTTCAGTAATTGAAAAAGGTGGTGTAAATTTTTCTGCCGTGCATGGCGATGCGCCTGCATTTTTATTTAATGAGAAAGAGCATTCTTCTCAAAAAGAAAAGGTAACTAACCTTACTTTTTATGCTACCGGTGTGTCTATTGTACTTCACCCCAAAAGCCCCATGGTTCCCATTATCCATATGAACATCCGTTATTTCGAAATGAGTAATGGCGTACACTGGTTAGGCGGTGGTATAGATTTAACGCCACATTATGTAGACGAAAACGATGCTAAGTTTTTCCATCAATCATTAAAGACAGTATGTGATAAACATAACCCACATTATTATACTGATTTTAAAAAGTGGGCCGATGATTATTTCTATATTAAACATCGTAACGAAACGCGTGGCATAGGAGGTATTTTCTTTGATAGGTTAAATCAATCAGATGAAATGACCTTTGAGAAAAACCTTGCTTTCTGGAAAGATGTGGGTTCTGTTTTTGCACCTATATATGTAGAGCTAATTAACAGAAACAAAAACCTTCCGTTTGCTAACAATGAAACCGAGTGGCAATTGATAAGACGCAGTCGTTATGCCGAGTTTAATTTAGTATATGATAAAGGCACTAAGTTTGGTTTAGAAACTAACGGGCGTATAGAATCTATTTTAATGAGTTTGCCGCCCCTTGCCGCTTGGCATTATAATTTTAAAACCAAAGCCAATAGCCCGGAAGAAAAAACACTTTCGCTTTTAAAAAAAGATATTAATTGGGTATAAATAGAATAACAAACAAGACTATGATGAAACAAGAAAAAATAAAACACTTTAACCCTAACGATATAGGTAACACAAATGCAGGCATGTATGGCTTGCCTTTTTCGCAAGATGAGTGTGAAATACAAATTATACCGGTGCCCTGGGAGGTTACAGTAAGCTACAGCGGCGGTACTGCCGAAGGGCCAAACGCTATTTATGATGCCTCGTATCAGGTTGATTTGCATGACCCCCTTGTGCCAAACGCCTGGAAAATGGGAATATTTTTTGACGATGTAGAAGAAACCATCAGTTTTAAAAGTCATACATTAAGGGAGAAAGCAGAGCATTACATCCATCTTTTATCTGAAGGTAAAACAGCTCATAATAACCCTAAGTTGCAGGAAATTATTGATGAGGTAAATGCCGAATGCCTTAAAATGAATGCGTGGGTAAAAAAGCGCTGCCTTCATTTTTTGCATCAAAATAAAATTGTTGGCTTGCTTGGTGGTGACCATTCTACACCACTTGGTATGATGCAGGCTTTAGCTGAAAGGTTTGGTAATTTTGGAATTTTACAAATTGATGCGCATGCCGATTTACGCAATGCGTATGAAGGCTTTGAATTTTCTCATGCCTCAATTATGTTTAACGCGCTTAAAATAAAAGAAGTTCAAAAATTAGTACAAGTTGGTATTAGAGATTATTGTGATGAAGAATTACAGGTAATAAATAACTCTAATCAGCGAGTAGTTACTTTTTTTGACAGAGATATAAAACACCAGCAATTTATTGGCGAAACATGGAACGAGATTTGCGATAAAATAATTGCCAACCTGCCCGATAAAGTTTACCTGAGTTTTGATATTGATGGATTAGATCCCAAACTTTGCCCGCATACAGGCACACCTGTGGCAGGTGGTTTTGAGGCCGAACAAGTTTTATTTTTGTTAGAGAAAGTTGTAAAAGCCGGCAAAAAAATTATTGCATTTGATTTAAATGAAGTCGCTCCCGGCCCTGATGGTGATGATTGGGATGCAAACGTGGCAGCACGTTTATTATACCGCATTGCAAATTTAGTGGCTTATTCTAACGGAAAGAAGGGGTAACCTTAAATACAGT
>DATFTU010000142.1:0-4674 GCA_035261565.1 Bacteroidia bacterium | reverse complement strand
TGTTTGTATAAATAATAAGTTTTATCTTTTAGCAAGTAGTTAAAATAGAGTCCTTCACTTTCGGTAGCTTGTAATTTTGATGTAATCATTTCATCAAAATAAGTGTTGTTGTTGTATATGTGTGTGGCTTGTGGTACAAGCGGATTACAAACAGAATCAAACAAACAAACCGATATGTGATAGCGCTCCCAATAGCCCATAAAATATTTTCGTAAAATATATTGTTCGGGGTTTAAAGTGCTTTTATCTTTTTTTATAATGGTTTTTTGAAGTTCATTATCTGTTATTACATTTTTTGTAATACCGGTAAACAGGTTTTCTACCACTTCATCTTTTGGATTAACTAAATCCTGGGCTAACTCTAAACGTTGTTTATAATCGGTTCGGTTTTTTAAATTAATAGTTAAGTAAGCTCCAAAAAAAGATATAATAAGGCAAACCAATATGCCATATAAAAATTTGTTGGTGGTAATTTTTTCTTTAGCTACAATAATTAAAATAAAAAATATGCCGGGCCAAATAGCGGTTAACACATCGTATTGCGAGTTTAAATGATGCAGGCAGGCATTAATTATGCCCAGTAATAAAAATAAGGCTATATACCTTTTTAAGGCTGATTTTGAAAACGGAAATAATTTGGCTGCAAGTTCGGATAATAAAGAGAAGCATAAAAATACCATAAACACGCATACATAACTCAGGTAAACGTAAACCGATGGGTAGAAAAAAACATCGGCTAAGTCGGCCGACAAGTATGGGTGGCTAAATGTATTACGAAGAAAAAAATTAATACCGTAACCTCCGGCATAAAGTAAAATGGTATAAAAAGCAAATAACCACAGGTTATCTTTTTTTAAATTTAGGTTTGTAGCCAGGTTTCTGCAAACCGATAAAACCCATAAGGTAAATGTAAGCAGGCATATTATAAATACAGGGGCAACAAAAGCATCCAGCTCGCTAACCGAGTAAATAAATAAATATAAACCATCGCACTTAAATAAATAGAGGTATAAAATGGCGGTTGCTAAAGCCAGCAATGAAATCCATTTTAAAAATTGAATAACAGATTGTTGTGGTTGTAGTTTCTTCTTAAAAAAATAAAGCAGGAAAAACAAAGAAGTACAAAGCGTAATAAAAGATAAAAGCGAATAAGCTTCGTTTCGGTGTTCTTTTTTTACCTCTACCGAAAACAAAAAGTCATTCTTATTATCAGTAATATCAAACGAATTTTTTAGGGTTGATTTATTCTCCAGTATATCACAATGATGTGGTAAACCAAAATAGGGGTTAAACGAGTTACGCAAATATTTGTTTTGATACGCAAAGCTGTTTTTAACCAGTATTAGCGCATATAACTGAAATGGGCTATACGCGTTTTGCGAATGCCTTATTACCTGATAGTACCCGTTTTTTAGTTTTACAATTTTCTTTTCTAAACAAACATTCAGCATATAATTTTCTACTGCCGGGTGGTTGTCGGTCCAAAATTGTAAACTGTCGTTTTCGTAAATAAAAAAAGCAATGCCTTTTTCCGTAAATGTGTTTGTATAGTTTTTGGCTAAGTAATTTACAAAATCATTTTTTGATGAATGATGTAAATGCTTGTGAATAGAATCTAAATCAGAAACTGCCTCCTGGTCAAGCTTTTGTAATTTTTTTTCTGTAGCAGTTCTGATGGCTTCAAAAGAAGGGAAGGATAAAAAATAAAATACTACTGCCGAAACCGCTGCCGGAAGCGATATATAAAGCAGGAGTTTGTTTTTCATTAAAATTATTTTTTAGTTTCTCCGTCTATGCGTTGCACATTTATAACGCCCGGCACCTTTTTAAGGTTATTGCTTAGCTGATTTAAATGCTCGGTGCTATGTACGTATACCATAATGGTTCCTTCAAAAATACCGTCATCGGTATCAAAGGATATGGAGCGCATATTTACGTTATGTTGTGTTGAAATCACTTTGGTAATATTGTTTACTATACCCATGGCATCGGTACCAGTAATTTTAATGCCGGCTAAAAACGTAAGCAGTTTTTCGCTGTTCCATTTTGTTTTTACAACACGGTAAGCATAGTTGGCTAACAGTTTAGCAGCATTTGGGCAATTTACACGGTGTATATCAATGCCCTTGCCCACAGTAACAAAGCCAAATACATCATCGCCGGGTATAGGTGTGCAGCATGGCGAAATTTTGTAATCAAGCTGCTGCATATCATCACCAATAACAAGCATATCACTTTTGCCACGTGCTTGTGTAACAAGTTCTTCAACCGTGTTTTGTTTTTCCAGTTTTTTTGTAATGTATTTTTCAGGTTGTTGCTTGTATTTTATAAAATCTTTTATTTCGTTTATGCCAATAACCTCTTTGGCGGCGCGGTAAAAAGTTTCCTGGTTAGATTTTAGGCTTAAAAAATTAGTAAAGTCTTGTATGTTTTGAACCGTAAACTCCAGCTTTTGTTTATAGAATTTCTTTTCTAAAACTTCTCTTCCTTTATCAGCAACTATTTTGCGTTCGTTCTTTAAAACATGTTTAATTTTTGCTTTTGCTTTAGCGGTTACTACAAAGCCCAGCCACTCTTCGGTTGGGGTTTGTTTTCTTGATGTAAGTAACTCTACCTGGTCGCCCCCTTTAAGTTTGTAGCTTAAAGGAACTAACTTATGGTTTACCTTGGCGCCAATGCAATGCTCACCAATTTTGGTGTGTATTTCAAAAGCAAAATCTAATGCCGTGGCACCTGACGGAATGGTGCGCATTTCGCCATCGGGTGTAAAAACAAAAATTTCTTCGGCAAAAAGGTTTAGTTTAAAATCATCAATAAAATCCAGCGCATTCTCTTCAGGGCTTTCAAGCATTTCGCGTATTTTGCTTATCCACTCTTCAAGCTGGCTTTCTCTTTCCGATGCTGTGCCTTTATATTTCCAATGTGCGGCATAACCTTTTTCAGCAATTTCATCCATGCGGTCGGTTCTTATTTGCACTTCAACCCATTTCCCTTCGGGCCCCATTACAGTGGTGTGCAAACTTTCGTAACCGTTTGCTTTTGGGGTTGAAATCCAATCGCGTAACCTTTCGGGGCTTGGGTGATAAAAATCAGTTATGATAGAATATATGCGCCAGCAATCCGATTTTTCGTTTTCGGGTAAGCTGTCGGTTATAATGCGTATGGCAAACAGGTCGTAAATTTCTTCAAACGGAACACCTTTGTTTTTTATTTTATTGTAGATAGAGTAAACTGATTTTGGCCTGCCGTATATTTTACATTTAAAGCCCTGTTCTTTTAAAATATCTTTAATGGGCTCAATAAATTTTTGGATGAATTTCTTTCTTTCCGGTTCCGATTCTTCCAGCTTTTCAACTATTTCGTCGTAAGCCTCGGTATGGGTAAATTTTAAACCTAAATCTTCAAGCTCGGTTTTAATGGCGTTTAGGCCTAAGCGGTGTGCTAAAGGCGCGTATAGGTAAAGTGTTTCTGATGCTATTTTAATTTGTTTTTCGCGCGCCATACTATCCAGCGTGCGCATGTTGTGCAGTCTGTCGGCCAGTTTTATCAATATAACACGTATATCATCACTTAGCGTAAGCAGCATCTTTCTAAAATTCTCAGCCTGCAGCGATGATGTTTGGTCAAACACACCTGATATTTTAGTAAGCCCGTCGATAATTTTGGCAACACGCTCGCCAAACATGCCTTCAATATCAGCCAGGGTAATTTCGGTATCTTCAACGGTATCGTGCAATAAACCACAAATGATGGAAGTTGTACCCAAGCCAATTTCTTCAGCACAAATTTGTGCTACGGCAATAGGGTGGTAAATATAGGGTTCGCCTGTTTTGCGGCGCATATCTTTATGTGCTTCTACGGCAAGCTCAAATGCTTTGCGTATAAGTTCTTTGTCGCCTTTCTCTAACCTGCGGCGCGATGTTGTAAGTAGTTTTTTGTATCTGTTAAGAATCTCTTTCTTCTCCAGCTCTTCGTTTATTATCTTTTCCATATAATTTGCTCCCTTAAAATTACTAAATTATAAGGCAATAGCTACAATTAAATACGTAATATTTAATTTTTCTTAAATGCATAGTATTGTAACAAGCTTAAGCTTTCAAATAAATACCCGGAAAAAAAATAAACTTTTACCTGATTATATTTACGGTACCTGCTTTGGTATGTGTTTTATTGGCAGGGTCATCGGTAAATTCAATTTTGTATACATATACATCTTCCTGGCAGCGGCCACCTTTATATGTGCCATCCCAACCGTGTTCAAGGTCGGTGGTTTCAAAAAGCAATAAACCCCAACGGTCAAAAATATCCATCTTATAATTATGTATGTGGGTGGCTAATGGTTTAAAAATTTCGTTGGTTTCATCTTTATTAGGTGTAAAGGTATTGGGTATGTAAAAAGTATATTCTATCTGAATATCAACCGTTGCTGTTGCAATCGTAGTACAACCATAGCTATTAATAGCTGTTATGGTATAAGTTATATCGGCGTCGGGCAAACACATAGTTGTATTGCAAGCGGTACAACTTAAATAATCTGCCGGAGCCCAGTAACAACTATCGCTTGAGTTGGCATGTATAAAAACACTTTCGCCTTGCGTTACTAACGAGTATTTGGGGTTAATACTAAGTTGCGGAGCGGGGTTAACAAAAATAGTTACCGTATTTGAGTTTACG
>DATFTU010000141.1:0-2548 GCA_035261565.1 Bacteroidia bacterium | reverse complement strand
GAAACCTTTAGCATAAATACCTGCCTGGGTTGCCCCTTCGCCTGCCGGCAAAAAACGTTCAATCATTACAGAATCCAATCGGTTGTAAAAAGTCATTAATAATACCAGCACCGCAAATGGAAAGCTTTTCTTTAAAATCATTATCCAAAACGGGCGGTTCCACGAAATGGTAAATTTTTCTGTTTTTCGTACCACTACAATAAAAGCCAGGGTTGTGGCCAAAGTGTATGCCAGGGTTTGTGCATACACAAAATTCATTACATCTATTTTAGCACCAATAAAGTTTGTCCATAACAACAAGCCGCAAATACCAATCATAATAAAACGGTCTAAAACAGAAATAATACTATCTGTTTTAAATGCATGAAGCCCCAATAAATTAGAGCGTAAATACAGCAACATAGATATTAAAAACTGATTGAAACCGAGCAAAAACAATAGTTTTATATACCGTGTGCTGTAACCTACCGCTAACCCAATACTTATAGTAACTACAATATAAACAACACCTAAAATAAGCTTAAGCAAAAACAAACCCGAAAAATGCTTTTCGAGTAAGTGGTTATTTTGCGCAATGTTTTTGTTATTAAAATTGGTAATACCAAAATCCAACAAAATATTAAGCAGAAAAGAAAAATTAAACAATGCAAAATATTCCCCATACGCCTCATTACCAACTGTTAACTGAACAGAAGGTTCTATTACCAATGTCCAAAAAGGCTTTATCAGCAAATTAAGGCATATTAAAATAGCCAAATTGGTAACAAATTTTTTCTGCATCATTTTATCGGGTTGCGAATATAAGTTTATTAAACTACAAATCTAAGTTTATAACTACATTTAATTAAATGAAAATCAATTAAATAAAACAAACAAGTTTTTCATTTGTAAGATATTTGTGAGAGAAATACCTTAAAATAAATATCTCTCAAAAAATTACAACTTAGCTATTATCACAAACCAAGAGCAAAACATTTGTAGTTATTAAATTGTTTTATTCTGATCATAATGACAAATATAGTGGGCATAAAATCTACATTTTTTTAATTTATCTTACATACAATCCTTAGTTATTAAACTGTTTTAACTTTTTACAACATGATGGGGAATTTACGCCTCAACATTTTAACAAGAGTTATTTATTTTTGGCACAGTACTTTTTTAACAAAACATTTAAACCCTGCAGAATTTGAATACGAATAAGATTACGTTTTTTTTGATTGATGATGATGTTGATGACCGCGAGCTTTTTGCACTGGCTTTGCAAGACATGGATGCAAAGCCTGCTTTTTACGAAGCATCTATGGCTTGTGAGGCTTTAAGCATACTTAAAAATGGCGAGGTAATGCCAGACTACATTTTTTTAGATCTTAATATGCCTAAAATGAACGGGCGTGAATGTTTAAAGGAACTTAAAAACACAACTATGCTTGCACACATACCGGTTATTATATTTTCAACATCGAGTGACCCGAGAGATATAGCCGAAACTAAGGCGATGGGTGCTATTGAATTTATTACCAAACCATCTAAAACAAGTGAGCTAACGGCTATTTTAAATAATTTATTAAACACTATTGTAACTAAACGTATAAACCAAAACAGTTAACGAAATGAAAAACGAATCAGTAAAAATTTTCCAGAAAAAGAAAAGCACCATCCTTGAAAAATGGATGAAATTACAGTTAGCTGACGAAGGTTTGCGTGAAGATTTGATGACGAATGATGATTTACGCATTCAGTCGGAAGAGCTTTTAAATGCTATTATTAATAGCTTAACAGATGCCAACATAACCGATGCTCAGTCGAGTGATTTTGATTCGGTAAACGACATACTTTCATCTATATCGATAAGCCGTGCCAAGCAAGGTTACAGTCCGCGCGAAACAGGCATTTATATTTTCAGTTTAAAAGATGCTTTGTTATCTGTTTTAAGTGAAGAAATTAAAGAGCCTGAACCCCTGTACAAACAAACTATGGTGGTTAGTAAGGTTATGGATAGTTTTGGTATTAACACGTTTGAAACTTTTATTAAAGGCCGCGAAGAAGTTATTTTACGCCAAACGGATGAGATTACTGAAATATCGACTCCGGTAATACACGTTTGGGACGGTATTTTAGCTCTACCCATTATTGGTACGTTAGACAGCAGCCGCACACAAATTGTAATGGAAAGTTTGTTGCAGGAAATTGTTGAAACAAGCAGCAGCATTGCTATTTTAGACATATCAGGAGTGCCGGCGGTTGACTCGTTAGTAGCACAGCATTTAATTAAAACAGTGGCAGCCACCCGCTTAATGGGCGCCGAGTGTATTATTAGCGGCATACGCCCTGAAATTGCACAAACGGTGGTGCATTTAGGCATTGACTTATCGGCGGTAATTACAAAATCTACCCTGGCAAGTGCATTAAAAACTGCCTTTACTATTTTAAATTTAGAGGTTAACAAAAAGCAAAAAAAACAAATACAATAACAAAATAGCTTTAGTAAGAGCAATATGGAAAAGATACCTATTCTTAGAATGGGCCACTTTTTGTTGGTTACTAT
>DATFTU010000140.1:0-2432 GCA_035261565.1 Bacteroidia bacterium | reverse complement strand
GTTTTAATAGACTCAGCCCTTAGTTGTTTTAATACATCAAGCCCCGTTTTATCGGGCATAGACATATCCATAATAATTAAATTCAATTTTTGAGCCCGGCTAATTTTTTCAGCTTGAGAGCCGTTAGGCACTTCATGAATTTGTGCAGATGGAAATTCTTCCGCTACAATACGGGCAAGGCCCCCTCTTACCAGTTCGTGGTCATCAGCTATTAGTATGTTCATCGTTTAATGGTAGTGTTAGTTTAGTAAGTGTTCCTTTATTTTTTCCGTTTTCTATTGTTAATGTTCCGCCCAGTAAAGCAGCTCTTTCTTTCATGCCAAGTATACCAAGTGTTTTGCCATTTTCCATTCTATCGGGTGGAATGCCTTTGCCATCGTCAGCAATTTCTAAAAACAAATCTGTTTCATTTTCGCTTACCGAAACTGTAACCGATTTTGCTTCAGCATGCCTACCCACATTGGTAAGGGTTTCTTGCAAAATACGATAAGTATTTATACCAAATTGATTATCAAATCTCCGTTCTTTTACATTTGATATAAACCGGCAGGGTATTCCCATTTTTTCTTCAAAATCAGTACACTTCCATTCTAAAGCCGCAATTAAACCTAAATCATCAATTATGGCAGGCCTTAAATCAGATGAAATTCTTCGTATGGTGCTAATTATACCATCGCTCATTTGTAGCATGTCTTTTAATTTCAACATAACTTTTTCATCCGGATTATTTTGTTTGTGCATTATCCAATCAATATCCATTTTAAGTGCGGTTAGTTGTTGTCCAAGCTCATCATGTATCTCTCGCGATATAGTAGTACGCTCTTCTTCGCGCACCCTTTGCAGGTGAGATGTAAGGTTTTTTAGCTGCTCGTTTTTAGATAAAATTTCCTGCTCGATTCTTTTACTTTCGGTTATATCTCTCGAATAGCAAGCTGTTCCAATCACTTCTTTTTCTTTACAAATCGGATAAAAAGAAATTTCGGCACACATCTCGTCCGTATACTCTATTACAGTAAAAGTTTCTCCTAAAAAAGCTCTTTCATAAAATTGTTTAAAACGTGCCAGTTGGTCTTTATCAAACCCTGTCGGAAAAACATTACTACCTTTTGTAATTGTTTTCCCTATCATACGTTTAATAATATTATCAAATCCCTCATTAGCAGTAATTAGGTTAAAGTTTCTGTCTACACTCCACATTAAATCGCTGGTATTGTTTATTAAAGCAGACAGGTTTTGGCTATCAAATTCTTTTTGCTGGTCGGCCAGCACTTTTTCAGTTATATCATGTATAATACCATTTATTTTAACCGGCTTGCCTTGTTTATCAAACTCAAATTTACTTTCAAAATGAATTTGCCTTGTAATACCATCTTTACGGATAATGCGGTTATAAAACGACATATCCCGTAATTCTTTACGAGCCTGTTCTACGTTATTTTTTACAAAACCTAAATCTTCAGGGTGGATAAATGATAAAAGTGTTTCCTGCGAGGGTTCACAATCTTCTGGCGAAAGCCCTAAAATCCTAAAAATTTCGTTCGACCATATTTCCTTACGAGTTTCTACATCAACCTCTAAACTGCCTATATGTGCTATTTGCTGTGCTTTGTTTAAAAGCATTTCGCTTTGGGCCAATTTTTCTTCAGCTAATTTTCGTAATTTTTCTTTTTCTCTTTTAGCAAAAGCGTTTCTAATTGCCTGTGGTAAACGTTGCAGGTTTTCTTTTAATAAATAATCGTCAATACCTTTTCTCATCATTTCAACAGCATATTCTTCCGATACACTTCCTGTAACAAGTAAAAATGCTATTTCAAAATTCATTTCCTTATAAATTTCGAAAGCCGTTATTGAATCGAATTGAGGTAAAGAATGATCGCAAAGAATAACATCAGGGTTAAAGTTTTTTAATCCGGCAATAAATTTTTCTCTATCATCAACAATTAAATACTTATAGTTTATACTGCCTTTTTTTAAAACCCGCTGCACAAGCTCAACATCACTGGCAGAGTCCTCAACATGTAGTATTTTATATTCCTTCATTTATAAATGTTTCTTCAAATTGATAATTTTAAAAGCTCATAGATATATCATTTTAGTTTTTATATACTACTTTGGAGTTTGATTAACCAGTAACCAATATAAACCCAGCTCGGCAATGGCTTTTAAAAAGCCATCAAAATGTACAGGTTTTACTACATAACTATTAACACCCAGTTTATAACATTCCTGTACATCAGGGTCTTCTTTAGATGATGTAAGCACAACCACGGGTATTTTTTTTGTGCGCTCATCGGCCTTTAACACACGCAAAACTTCTATACCGTTAATTTTAGGCATTTTTAAATCGAGTAAAATTACTTTAGGTGCATTTTCAATTTTCCGGCCGGCATAAGCTCCCCGCGCAAAAATAAATTCAAGCGCTTCATCGCCAT
>DATFTU010000139.1:0-4399 GCA_035261565.1 Bacteroidia bacterium | reverse complement strand
ATGTAGAGTTTTTAAACAAACATAAAGTTGATCCGCAAAGTATAGATTGGTTGTTGCCCCATATATCATCTGAATATTTCAGGTCAAAAGTGGATGATGAGATGAAAAAATACGGTGTACAAGTACCGCAAGAAAAATGGTTTATAAACCTTACCAAAGTTGGCAATATGGGCTCTGCATCTATTTTTGTAGCTTTAGAGGAGTTAATGAATAGTGGTAAACTAAAAAAGGGGCAAAAAATTATGCTTTCAGTGCCCGAGAGTGCCCGTTTTTCATACGCTAATGCCTTACTAACGGTGGTTTAAACTACCAAAATGAGTTTAGTTTTAAATATAAGTAACCTTAGTTTTCGCTATGCCGAACAAACTAAAAACTGCCTTCAAAATCTTTCTTTACAAGTGCAAGCAGGTGAACGGTTTGGCCTGTTTGGGCCCAATGGTGCAGGCAAAACAACTTTAATGCACATACTTACGGGGTTAATTTCATTTAACAACGGAAGCGTAAAATTATTAGATAACGAATTAAAGAGTAAGCAAAAATCATTCAATAATCTGTTTGGCTTTGTACCACAAGATTTTTCTTTTTATCAGGAATTAAGCCCCATAGAAAACCTGCAATTTTTTGGTGCCTGGTACGGTTTATCTAAAACAGAAATAAAAAAACGCAGCGAAGAACTTTTGGAAACCTTTAACCTTACCGAAGTAAGCAATAAACCCGTAGCTAAATTTTCAGGCGGAATGAAACGCCGTGTAAACCTGGCTATAGGAGTTTTAAACAATCCTGCTATCCTGTTTTTAGATGAGCCAACCGTTGGTGTTGATATACAAACCCGCCATGCTATTATTGATTATTTAAAACAGCTTAACCAAAATGGCACCACTCTTTTTTATACCTCACACCAATTACACGAAGCCGAAAGTTTATGTACTAAAATAGCCTTGATAGATGAGGGTAAACTTATTGCTTGTGATACCTTATCTGCTTTGCTTACACAACATAATGCCGGCAATTTAGAAGAGCTTTTTTTAACCTTAACGGGCAAAGCCTACCGAGATAGTCATGTTTAAACTTTGGGCAGCCATAGTAAAAGATGCAAAAATCTTAATCAGAGATAAAGTGGGCTTAACTTTTATGTTTGCCATGCCTGTTTTGTTGGTAGTAGTTATAACCATTTTGCAATCAAGCACCTTTGAGTTGGTTAATGAAAATAAAGTGCCCCTTTTAATTTGTAATAAAGATACAGGTATAGCAAGCCAACAGCTTGTGCAAGCCCTGGATAAAGTGGGTATGTTTAACCTATACACTACAGGCAAAAATTTAAATGGTAAACAAGTTGCGGATAGTATGCACAAGCAAAATGCTTTAATAGCTCTTGTTATTCCCGCAAATTTTTCGGTTAAAATTGCTTTAAAAGCAAAAGATGTGAGTGATAATGCCTTAAACGATTTTGGTGTAAAAGAAAAAGAAACAATCCAAACAACTGATTCTCTTTATAGTATTCAATTTTATTATCATCCGGTTTTGCAAGCATCTTACCGCCAATCTATACAAGGGGCTTTGCATAGCGCTTTGCAGTTGGTTGAGAGTAAGCAGGTTTTACAAACTCTATATTTTTCGTTAAACGAAAAAAAATTACCTGAAAGTTTAGAAAATAAAATCATCAATAACCAAATTGCCATACAGGAAATTCCGGTATCAAAAGATGGTAACAAAACCATACCCAATGCCACACAGCACAATATACCGGCATGGACCATTTTTGCCATGTTCTTTATCGTAACCTCACTCGGCAGCAATCTGGTAAAAGAAAAACTAAGCGGAAGTTTTATTCGTTTAAAAACCTTACCTACCAATTATATAATAGCACTATTCTCAAAACAAATTACTTATATGGTGGTTTGTTTGGCGCAGGTATTGGTAATATTTTCAATAGGCGTATGGTTGTTTCCTGTTATTGGTTTACCTGCTTTAAATATTCCTAACGATTTTTTTGCCCTTATTATCGTATCCGTTGTTTGCGCCTGGTGCGCTATAAGTTATGCGCAATGTATTGGTGTATTTGCTCAAACGCAGGAACAGGCCAATGGCTTTGGTGCCATATCAATTATTATACTGGCTGCCATTGGAGGTATATTAGTACCGAGTTTTGCCATGCCGCATTCGTTTCAGGCTTTGCTAAAAATTTCACCCATGTACTGGTGTTTAGAATCGTACTATAGTTTATTTTTAGAAAGAGGTGGTTTACCCGATGTTTTAAAAAACCTAATACCATTGTTAGTAATAGCCATTATTTTGCAAATAATAGCGCTTTTAGGATTGAAAAAAAAGAACTTAATTTGAAGTATAAACTATGGAAACAGCCGAAATAAAACTACAGTTAAAAGAGCAGATTATTAAGTTCTTAAACTTAACTACATTAAAACCTGAAGATATAAAAGATGACCAACCTCTTTTTGGCGAAGGTTTAGGACTTGATTCCATTGACTCTTTAGAACTGATTGCTTTGTTAGACAGGGTTTACGGCATTAAAATTAACGACCCAAAAGAAGGGCGTAAAATTTTGGTTGATGTAAACACTATGGTTGCTTACATTCAACAGCACAGAACAAAGTAAGCTGAATTAATGAGCAGAGTTTTTGTTACCGGTATTGGAATTATAAGCCCTTTAGGAGACACACTTTCGCTTAACCACACAGCATTAAAAAATGGCATTTGTGGCATTAATAGGTTAGAACTAATTCACTCAAACTTTGCCGGCAAATTACCGGTTGGCGAAATTAAAACCGAAACTAACACCCTTAAAGAAAAATTAAAAGTTAAAGAAACCGGTTATACCCGTAATAGCTTGCTGGCTATACATGCTTTTAAAGATGCTATAAATGATAGCCAATTAAGTACTGAAGAAATAGCATCATATGATACAGCTTTAATTGGTGCAAATTCAGTTGGCGGTATGTGCTTAACAGATGAGCTATATAAAGATGCCAATAGTCAATCTGAAGGTTCAGAATATTTATCTTCTTATGATGGAGGCTCTGTAACGCTTGCCATTCAGCAACGTTATGGTATGCTTGGAATAATTAATACCATTAACACAGCTTGTTCATCATCGGCCAACTCAATCATGTATGGGGCTCGCCTTATAAAAAATGGCTTGGCTAAGTGTGCCATTGTTGGCGGGTCCGATAGTTTGGCAAAATATACCATTAACGGTTTTAATGCTTTATATATATTGTCTGATGAAATTTGCCGCCCGTTTGATAACGAACGTAAAGGTTTAAACTTAGCCGAAGGAGCTGCTTTTTTAGTTTTAGAGAGCGAAGAAACTATTGGCAGCAAAAAAGTGTATGCTGAATTAACCGGTTATTGTAATGCAAATGATGCCTTTCATCCCTCTTCTATTTCCGAAACTGCTGATGGCCCTTTTTTAGCCATGCAGGGGGCTCTACAAAAAGCAAATTTACAACCCAATCAAATAGATTTTATTAATACACATGGCACTGCTACTGAAAATAACGATGCTGCCGAAAGCAAAGCCATGTTGCGTTTATTTGAAAAAGTACCGCCATTTGCTTCAACTAAATCTAATATAGGCCACACCTTAGGCGCGGCAGGTGCCATTGAGGCTGTGTACAGCATTTTAAATTTAACCGAGCAAGAGGTTTACCCAAGCCTTAATTATAAAAATCCAATTCCTGAAACTGGTTTAGTCCCTGTTACAGCATATGCAAAAATGCCTGTTAAGCATGTATTGTCAAACTCGTTTGGTTTTGGCGGAAATTGTAGTTCATTAATTTTTTCAAAAGCTTAATGAGTATGTTTTATATCCATCAAACTATTTGTGTATCAGCTCAAAAAACCAACGGCCTTATTGATTTAGATGATATACAACCCATAAAAGATAATAAACTACAGGCTATAGAACCAAATTATGATGCCATCCCTCCTGCCATGTATCGCCGTATGGGCAGGGCGGTAAGGCTGGCATCGGGTGCCGCTCTTCCCCTGCTCCACTCCCATAAATTTAATGGTATTGTTATTGGTACAGCCAATGGCGGTCTAGAAGACTGTATTAAATTCCTAAACCAAATTGTTGATTATAACGAAGGAAAACTTACGCCAACCAACTTTGTGCAAAGCACTACTAATGCCATTGCATCTCAGTTGGCATTTTTTTCAGTAAATAAGGGTTACAATAATACCCACGTACACCGTGGTTTGGCTTTTGAAAACGCAGTTTTAGATGTGGCAATGA
This sequence comes from Bacteroidia bacterium, assembly GCA_035261565.1. Taxonomy (GTDB): domain Bacteria; phylum Bacteroidota; class Bacteroidia; order B-17B0; family Aurantibacillaceae; genus PALSA-968. The sequence goes on along the minus strand of DATFTU010000139.1, from coordinate 144 downwards.
TGTTAAACGAGTTTCCCAATCACTCTTATTTATTAGGCGGTGTAGATGAAATTTCTGCTTATCAATACAACATAGAGTCTTTAGATAATGCCTATAAAAAAGAACCCGTTTTAAATACAGAGTTATATGACTCTAAAACTCCCG
>DATFTU010000138.1:0-4456 GCA_035261565.1 Bacteroidia bacterium | reverse complement strand
ATTTAGCAAAAGGCCACCCGGGTGCTCAATACAGAGATAATGCATTGAGTAAAGCACGTTTTGAATTCCGCTGGGAAGACCAGTTTAATTTATCGTTAGACCCTGATACAGCACGCGAGTTTCATGATGAGACTTTGCCTGCCGAAGGGGCTAAAATTGCACACTTCTGTTCTATGTGCGGACCACATTTCTGCTCCATGAAAATTACACAGGATGTACGTGACTATGCTGAAAAACAAGGTATGATGGAAGATGATGCTTTGAAAAAAGGCATGGAAGAAAAATCGAAAGAATTTAAAGAAAAAGGCAGCGAAGTATATTTATAATATGAGCACCACATACACTATACTTAAACAAAAGGAATTGCCGCATACCAAAATACAATTGCGCGATGATGGTATTATTCAGTTTTTTTATGGAGATTATGTGCATTATAACATGGACATTTCGCAAGAGGTGGAAAATGAAATGATGGCTGTAACTGAAGGAGTAACGTATATGTCGTTACGCGTGGCGGGCAAACAATCAAGCATGGCTATAAAGGTAATGCAGTACTTATCTCGTGGGCGTGGCTGTTTGCTTACATTGGCTGATGCTTTTGTTATAAAATCAATTTTTCAGCGCATACTGGCAAAAATATACATGAGCTTTGCCAAGCCTTATGTACCTACTAAATTTTTTGGCACTATAGAGGATGCAGAAAATTGGCTGAAATCGTTAGACAAAAACAAACTGAAAGAAATACATAAACAAAACTTAAACAAAGTTTAATGTTGCCAAAACGCGCATATGTACTAAGTATTGCCGGCTTTGACCCAAGTGGGGGAGCAGGCGTATTGGCCGATATTAAAACGTTTGAAAGTAATAAGGTGTATGGCCTGGGGGTAATTTCTGCCAATACATTTCAAAACGACGAAGAGTTTGTTAAAGTTGATTGGGTTCCTGTTGAAAAAATTATTGAACAGATTGCTTTGCTGCAAAAACGTTTTGAGTTTGAGTATGTAAAAATTGGTTTAATTGAAAATGTTGAGGCTTTGCAAAAAATTGTTTCGTATTTACATGAGCAAAACCCTGACGTGAAAATTGTATGGGACCCTATTTTAAAAGCAAGCGCGGGTTTTGAGTTTCATAAGCAAATTGATAGTGGTGTAATTGAAAAAATATGTAATCAATTATTTATGATTACACCTAACATGCCTGAAGCTGAATTGCTAAGCGTACATAGCGATGCGTTGGAAAATGCAAAATACCTATCAACATACTGTAACATGTTCTTAAAAGGTGGGCATGCATCAACTAAAATTGGCTATGATAATTTGTTTTTAAAAGAAGGAAAACAATTTTCTTTCAGGCCCAAACTAAAAAATATTTTTTCTAAGCATGGTTCGGGCTGCCTATTGTCATCAGCTATTACAGCTCATCTGGCTAAAGGAGAAACTTTACATCGTGCCTGTTTAAAAGCAAAGCGGTATACCGAAAAAGCTTTAAGCAGCAATAAAACATTATTAGCGTATCATAAATTATGATTTCGAGATTACATTATATAACACAGGATATTGAAAATACTTCGCATACACAACTGGTGGAAGATGCCTGCAAAGCAGGAGTAAATTGGGTGCAACTTCGCTTGAAAAATAAATCATATGAAGATTGGAAAGCTATTGCTGAAGAAGCTTTGGCTATTTGCAAAAAACACAATGCCAAACTCATTATAAATGATAATGTAGCTTTAGCAAAAGAAATTGGTGCCGATGGCGTACATGTGGGCAAGCAGGATATGCCGGTAGCAAAAGCCCGAGAAATTTTAGGCAGTGGTTTTATAATTGGCGGCACAGCCAATACCTTTGAAGATGTAGAATTACATGCAAAATCAGGAGCTGATTATGTTGGATTAGGGCCGTTCCGTTTTACCACTACTAAAGATAAACTGAGCCCTATTTTAGGTTTAGATGGATATAAAACTATTGTTGCAAACTGCCAGGCAAAAAACATTCATATTCCTATAATCGCTATTGGCGGTGTTGTGGAAACAGATATAAAAGATATAATGAATGCAGGCATTTATGGAGTTGCTGTAGCAAGCGCTATAACCAAAGCCACAGATAAAAAACAAGTTGTAGAAAATTTTACCAAACATTTATACCACAACATATTAAAAGTTAGTTAAGATGAAACCATTGGTTATAGCAGGCAAAACATTTAACTCGCGTTTGTTTACGGGCACGGGTAAATTTTCTTCTTCTGCTTTGATGGAAGAGGCATTACTGGCATCAGGTTCTGAATTGGTAACCGTTGCCTTAAAACGTGTTGATGTAACCAGCGATAGCGATGATATTTTAAAACATCTGTCGCACCCGCAATTTAATTTGTTACCAAATACATCGGGTGTGCGTAACGCTAAAGAGGCTGTATTTGCAGCCCAATTGGCCCGAGAGGCTTTAGAAACCAATTGGCTGAAACTGGAAATTCACCCCGACCCAAAATATTTATTACCTGATGCTATTGAAACCTTAAAGGTTGCCGAAGAGTTAGTGAAACTTGGTTTCATTGTGTTACCATACATTCATGCTGACCCTGTTTTGTGTAAAAGATTAGAGGAAGTTGGTACAGCTGCTGTTATGCCTTTGGGTTCTGCTATTGGTAGCAACAAAGGTTTGCGCACCCGCGATTTTTTAGAAATTATTATTGAGCAAAGCAAAGTACCCGTAGTAGTTGATGCAGGTATTGGAGCACCCTCACATGCTGCCGAAGCAATGGAAATGGGAGCTGATGCTGTATTGGTAAACACAGCTGTAGCAGTATCTGAAAACCCGGTGCAAATGGCAAAGGCATTTAAAATGGCTGTTGAAGCAGGGCGTATGGCATATGAAGCTAAACTGGCAAAACCTAAAAACTTTGCAGAAGCAAGCAGCCCGTTAACAGCATTTTTAGAAGATTAATTAGGTGAAAAACTTTAAAGACATATTTGATAGCTTTAGTTGGGATGATATAAAGCAAAGTATTTTGGCAAAAACAAGTGCTGATGTTTTACAGGCGTTACAAAAAGAAAAACGTACGCTTGAAGATTTTAAAGCGTTAATCTCTCCGGCTGCCATGCCTTATTTAGAGCAAATGGCACAGTTAAGCAATAGGCTTACACAAAAACGTTTTGGTAAGACTATACAAATGTATGCCCCTTTGTATTTAAGTAACGAGTGTCAAAATATTTGCACCTATTGTGCTTTTAGTTATGATAATAAAATAAAACGTAAGACACTTACCGATGTCGAAATTTTAAAAGAAGTTGAGGTTATAAAACAAATGGGTTACGACCATGTATTGTTGGTTACCGGCGAAGCTAACCAAACTGTAGGGGTGGAGTATTTGAAACATGCCATACAATTAATACGCCCGCATTTTTCAAATATTTCTATTGAAGTACAGCCGCTTGATAAAGAAGAGTATGAAATTTTAATGGCAGAGGGCTTGCACACGGTTTTAGTATATCAGGAAACGTATCATAAAGAAAATTATAAATTGCATCATCCCAAAGGTAAAAAATCTAATTTCGATTATAGGTTAGAAACACCTGATAGATTGGGGCAAGCAGGAGTTTACAAAATTGGCTTAGGTGTTTTAATTGGCTTGGAGGATTGGCGCACTGATTGTTTTTTTACCGCAGCCCATTTAGATTATTTAGAAAAAACATACTGGCAAACTAAATATTCTATTTCTTTCCCTCGATTACGACCTATAGAGGTTGGTACACAAGAAAATTCATCTATGAAATCGTTTACTGCTTTTATGAGCGATAAAGAATTGGTGCAATTAATTTGTGCTTATCGTATTTTTAATGAAGAAGTGGAGCTTTCTATTTCCACCCGCGAAAACGAAAAATTTCGTAACAACATTATTAAATTAGGAATTACAAGCATGAGTGCAGGCTCTAAAACAAACCCGGGCGGGTACGCGGTTGAACCACAATCGTTAGAACAGTTTGAGATTTCCGACGAGCGCTCTCCTGAAGAAATTGCTGCTATTATAAAACAACAAGGTTACGAAGCCGTTTGGAAAGATTGGGACAGAATTTTAGTTAATCATGACTAACGAAGAGTTAAAAAGATATGCTCGCCACATTATACTTTCTGAAATTGGATTAGAAGGGCAGCAAAAATTAAACCAAGCAAAAGTTTTGGTAATTGGTGCAGGTGGTTTGGGGTGCCCTGTGTTACAATATTTAACCGCAGTGGGTGTTAGCACTATTGGTATAGTTGATTTTGATACAGTTGATGAAAGCAACCTGCAACGCCAGGTTTTATATTCTACAGAGGATGTTGGTAAACCTAAAGCACAAATAGCTAAAGAAAAATTGGGTAAGCAAAACCCATATATAAACCTAATAGCTCACGTTATAAACCTAACCGCAGAAAATGCTTTAGATATTATTACTAAGTACGATATAGTGGTTGATGGGTCG
>DATFTU010000137.1:0-8206 GCA_035261565.1 Bacteroidia bacterium | reverse complement strand
GAATTTCATGGCTTATTTAGACGAAGATTTCTTTTTAGTAGCGGATTTTTTACTTGCTGATTTTTTCGCAGGTACTTTGGCCCCTTTTTTACTTGCTTCCGATAAACCGATGGCAATGGCCTGTTTACGGCTTGTTACTTTTTTTCCTGATTTGCCACTTTTAAGGGTGCCTTCTTTTTTCTCATGCATCACTTTTTTTACTTTGTCCTGTGCGGTTTTTGAATACTTTGCCATAGCTTTTGTTTTTTAGTTATTTTTTGTGTTGCTTTTATCTTCTTTTTTATCCTTCTTACCAAACAATTGCTGAAAGAAATCTTTCTTTTTAGAGGGTTCGTTTACTTTACTTAAATCTATATCGTTATGGACGGAAGCAAAGCGTAGAGCAATTCTAAAAGCAATGAGTAATACTACAAATGCAAGTAAGTACAATACGCCATCTGTACCTCTTTTCTTAGAGTTGCAGTTTCTTCCATAATCAAAATTTAGAAAGATAAAAGAACCCTGCCACATCAATTGCAGCAGGGTTCGTCTGATATTAAATCAAGATTATTTTTTGCCGAATATGGCATTCCCTACTATAATCGTCAATAGGAATAATACAATAAAAATGAAAAATAAGATTTTAGCTATACTTGCAGCGCCTGCTGCTATACCAGTAAAACCAAAGATTGCTGCCACTAATGCAATCACAAAAAAAATAGCCGTCCAACGTAACATAACTTTAAGTTTTAAATTAATACTAAGTGTCTCTTTATTAATTAAAATATACTAATTCTATGCCGATTAAATTTTGAGGCCTCAGCTTTTCATTGTAGAAAGTTTTATACAAAAAGGATTAAAAAAACCTTCAAGTGAAGCCTATATTTAACAGATTAGATAAAGGATGTTAATCTTTAGGTGTTGTTTATAAATTAAGCCAAAATATATGAATGCTCTTATGTATGGCATGATATTTAGATATTCGAAAGTCTCAGTGAATTCAAATAAAAATTTAAGTAATGTTACTAAATATCTTTAAACCTTTAGTTTTAATAATCATGACAACCGTTGCGACAAAAACTTTAAACATAAGCAGCCCTGCTTTTACCAATAATGGCACTATTCCAGTAAAATATACTTGCAGTGGAGCGGGAGATAGTTCTGAGCTAAATATTAAAAATATTCCCAGCGAGGCAAAAACCCTTGCTCTTATTATGGATGACCCTGACGCACCTAACGGAACCTTTGTACATTGGGTGATGTGGAATATACCCGTTAAAGATAAAATACAAGAGAATGGAACCCCGGGGGCGCAAGGCAAGAATGGCAAAAGCGATAATAAATATACACCGCCTTGCCCGCCAAGCGGAAAACATCATTATCACTTTAAAGTTTACGCACTTGATACGAGGTTGGATTTGCCCACTTCAACTGATAAAACTTCGCTTCTAAAGGCAATGGAGGGGCACATCATTGCAGAAGGGGAGCTTATTGGGCTATATCAAAAATAAAAGATTAGCAGGGTATTAACGTATGTTATCTTCTATTTTCAAATTGTAGGTTTTTAAATTTAGCGCGGCTTTAATCCTGAAAGCTGTTGCTTAGGTATTCCTTTCTGTTGTATAAGAACTTTAAATTTATTACCCATATCTGTTAGGAGTGTATGAGTTAGGAAAATCTCCTTTTTAATGTCTAAATAACCATTATTTAAAATTGTTTTTTTCAGATAGTCTTTAAACCCCAGTGAAAGCAAAAAATTAGCTTGGTTTGTATAGCCACAACCCTCCAATCCATGCTTCAACCCCCAAAGATATAATGCAGAGAAATTTACATGAGAAGTAATATCTTGCTTTCCTATATCTATATATGGATTATAATTAACTCTATGTCTGTTTTAACAGACAAGGGTCCCGCTGCTTCTGTATTCGCTATATAATTCACAAGATGGATGCCCGTAATCTATCGTTATGACATATCCTTTTTTTAAAGCCTTTGAAATTTCTTTTAACCAATGAGTAGCTTCCAAATTTATTTCCGTACAAAACTCTTTTGGCAATTCTACTTTTAGTTCATTCAAATATTCAGTAAGATTTTTAGAAGCGGGCTTAAGCACTTCAGTAAATTCATTTGTATAATCTACATATACCTCCATCAATTCATCTTTCATTACCACACGATGCACAGAAAAATTATCCACCAGTTCGTTGGATAAAACACAACCGATAAGTGCAGGGATATCATGAATAGAATCATGCCAGTGTACCTTTTCACTTAAGTGACTTTTTGCTTTCTCTCGCATGGCAGGGCTTTTCTCAATGATGCAGTATCTAAGTTTTTCAAATAGTTTCTTGTTAGGTTTAAAATAGTCAAGAATAGCACGACAAAGTAAACCGGTTCCTGCTCCGTACTTTACAATAGTAAATTCTTCTTCGCCTAATATATTCCACATTTCTTCTATCTGCTTTCCAATCATCGTCCCAAAAACTGGGGTTAAAGTAGAGCTGGTGAAATAATCCCCGTTCTTTCCTATTTTATCCGGCGTAGAAAAAGAGGTATAATAGCCATGCTCAGGATGATATAAAGACAATTCCATAAAATCACGAAAAGAAATGGGGCCATCTTTTTTTATATGTTCTTTTATAATATTTGTGAGAGGCATATTTAACTTAATAAAAAGCCCTCGTTTTATGGAGGGCTTTTGGTTTGATTTTCTGTTTTCCTTCAGAAGTTTCCTTCATTAGAAATAAGGTTATTCAATTGATTTCTCCTCTTTCAAATTTCCTTTAACAGATCATCTTACGCGTTTACTAACTAAACAATATGCCATAACTAACCCATCATTAATCAAGGAATTAATTGCTCAATTGATATAATAAGGGAAATATTTTCCATGTAAGAATATTCTCATTTGCAATACTTGACAAAAGCAAGTTTTAAATAGATGTTTGGTTTCTGTAAAATTTAAATGGTATGGAACTTGAATAGAATGGAGAGCAAAAAATGATGCATAAAATTTTTATATCGATTGTAATATGGATTAGTGTTTCCTTCTTTTTTGTGCTCCATGCCCAAGAATATGTTTCTCCCACAAAGCCCACGGAAACGGGAAAGTCACCTGAAGTGAAAACAAAATTGCTTAGCGTCAATGGAACAGCCAAAACATACTCCTTGATATTCTCACCGGGAGACGAGATTCTTTCCGGTTTGGAAGAATTTGCTTTAAGATACAATGTCAAAAGCGCTTATTTTACAGCTATCGGAGATGCAAGCTTTGCCAAATTCGGATGGTATGACGAGTCAAAAAAAATGTTCAAGGTTACTGAAATCAAACAGCCGGTAGAAATAGTCTCTCTGGTTGGCGATATTGCTTTATATAATAATGAACCCGCAGTACATTGCCATATTGCCCTTGCCGCGGAAGATGGTGTTTTACAAGGCGGGCATTTATTGGAGGCCTTTATCTCTCCTACTTTGGAGGTAATGATCACAGTTGAGCCAACTCCATTATACAAAAAACTCGATCCTGAATTTAGTGCGCTAATCATAGATCCGGAGTTAAAAAATTAAGATGTAAGAAATGAAAAACAATTATTCGAGAAGAAGTTTTATTAAAGATAGTGGCCTTTTAGCCGGAAGTATGGTGGCAAGCAATAGTTTATTTGCAGGCTCTCTTTTTAAAAACGAGAAGGTAATATCTAATTCAGAAAAAGACGACAATACACATGCTTCAACCGATAATAAAAGTAAGAATGCAGCTGACATTATTGTTGAAAGGCTTATTGCCTGGAAAGTGGAGTTTATTTTTGGCTTAGTGGGAGATGGTATTAATCCCATTTTTGAAGCGCTAAGAAAACAACAGAATAAAATAAAATTAATTACAGTTAGGCATGAAGAGGCCGCAGCTTTTATGGCAAGTGGCTATGCTAAGTATACAGGAAGATTAGGAGTTTGCATAGGGACATCGGGCCCAGGTGCTGTGCATTTAATGAATGGCCTTTATGATGCCGCAATGGAGGGTGCGCCTGTGCTTGCACTAACCGGCAGTCCGTACCACGATTTATTGGGAACAAATACTACACAAGAAGTGAACACAGTTTCCTTAATGAAGGATGTTGCTGTTTATAACCAAATGATAACCGGCCCGCGGCATTCACTTACCGTAGTAGATTTGGCTTGCCGTGCAGCACTCTCAACACCAGGTGTTGCACATTTGACCATTTCAAAAGATACGCAGCAGAAAAAACTTTCTGATGATAGTGCTTCTAAAGACAGTGAAAATTTAATTGGTTCAGCAGCTTTTGTTCCCCGAATAGAAATCCCATCAGATAACGAATTGAACATAGCGGCTGATATGCTTAACTCAGCAATGAAAATTACTATCCTTTGTGGAAGAGGAGCCTTACAGGCAGGAAAGGAAATAGAACAATTAGCCGATAGATTAGGTGCTCCTGTTGCAAAGGCATTGCTGGGTAAAGCAGTTATCCCAGATAGCTCTCTTTATACAACAGGCGGCACAGGTCATTTAGGAACACTACCATCTAAGCAAATGATGCAGGAATGCGACCTGTTATTTATAATTGGCAGTACTATGCCGCATTTGGATTATTATCCAAAACCGGGAAATGTAAAATGCATTCAATTAGATCGTGATCCTAAACGCATTGGTTTGCGCTGCGCCGTTGACTTAGGTTTAAATGGCGATGTAAAAGCTACTATCAATGCATTGCTTCCTAAGCTTTCGCAACATAATCATGATTTTCTATCACTTGCTCAACAACATACAAAAGATTGGAAAAGCAAAATAGCTAAAGTTGAAAGCAATACTTCCGTTCCTATAAAGCCTCAGTATCTTGCAGCACAGGCCAGTAAATTATTGAATGAGGATGCGGCTATTGCAATCGATACCGGAGCGCATACTGTTTTTACAGCAAGGCATTTACAGTTAAAAGAAAAACAGCAGCTCATCGTCTCGGGTAATTTGGCCACCATGGCCCCCGGGCTTCCATATGCCATAGCTGCACAAATAGCATATCCAAACAGGCAATGTGTAGCATTTGTAGGAGATGGCGGTTTCACTATGCTGATGGCTGAAATGGCAACAGCTGTACGATATGATCTTCCTGTCAAAATCATCATATTCAAAAATAACGCATTGTCTATGGATAAATTCGAGCAGGAAGAAATGGGCGGGAAAGATTATGGAATAGAATTGCAGCCTATAGATTTTGTTACAGTAGCAAAGGCCTGCGGAGCTGAGGGGTATACTTGCTCAAATCCGAATGAATTGCCTGCTGTTCTTAAAAAAGCATTCGCTTCTGTTAAACCCTGCGTTATATCAGTAGATGTAGACCCGAATGAAAATCCGGTCCCTCCTGATAAAGTATAATTAGAAACAATATGCCTTGAAGTATTTTGTGTGGAACCCTTTTCTCATACTGACTAGGCCTCTGTTGAAATATCAAAGCAAATCGAAGCAAAGTGAGAAAATGAACCGTACTATTTAACCTCAGTATGTTTTATGATGGGGACTCCTCTTACTGAAGGCAAACACCTTTGGATTGACCGAACAAGTAATAATTGGAAAGAAATAATGATGAGTTTGATTGATGAGATTTGGAAAGATCATGAGAAACTGAAAACAGACGCATTATATCTCAGAGACTTTCCGGTTGATGATATAGAGATACGTGATTATTTTATAGACAGAGGTTTTTTAAAAATTGACATGCCTAATACGCATATAATAGAACCGTTAGACTGGAACAATCCAACTGAATTTCTTGGACAATTATCTCCAAAAAAACGAAACAGGTTGAAACGGGAAGTGCTGCGCTTCGAAGATTTGTTTGAAACAAGAATTGTAAGCAAAGCAACAGACCATGAAATAGAACACTGGTATACCCTATACCAAAACATACAAAAGCATAGCTTGAAGGTGGATACTTTTTTATTACCAATAAAACTTTTCTACGAGGCAGCTAAACATCCCAATATAGAAGCGATAGAATTAAAACTAAAATCCGAAGTTGACCAGAGAGTACCAAGACTTCCCGTGGCAATTGGCTTGGTATATAAATCGCAGAATAATTATTGTCCCTGGCTATTAGGTTTAGATTATAACTTTAAAGAGTATGGGGTTTATCGCCAGTTGCTTTTCCAGGCCATTTTAAGAGCTAAGCAACTCGGTAAGCATAAAATTTATCTGGGCCTTACGGCAAACGAGGAGAAGGAAAAATTTGGAGCAAAATCAATTCCAATGGTAGCTTACATACAAGTTAAAGATAATTTTAATCTATCTGTAATAGGTTTAATGCAGGCAAATAAGATTTAAGGTTAGCCTTTACTTTAATTCATAATCAATTCAACATTTGTTTAATTGAACAAAGGTTAATGCTGAATCTAAATATTTCCTTTTAGGCTAATAAATTAGCGAGTTGTTTTAATAGCGCGTGTGGAAAAGAAATGTCTATTACAAGTCTTAATTATTATCGCCTATATAAGAACTGCGCGAGGTAAAAATTCCTCTATATACTGAATAATAACTGGCATAAAATTTTCCTCCTAAAATGTTAAATAGTTAACCAATAACGAAAATTTAAAACCAGCAATATACATAAGCGCGTTTAGCGCGTGGATATTTATATCTTGTCAAGAGCATCCACATGATAATGATCCTACCAGCACTATTACCTCTGGCAATGCATTAGAAGCAGATAGCGCAACGGCACATGCAAACAACAATTATGATACAACCAAATCATAAACAGGAAGTCATGCTGATAGCAGCGTCTATCCTAATAATAAAAACCGGTTCAAACAATGTAAACTCAGGCACTAAAGGAAACGACAATGTAAAAGCTTCCGGTTCAAACTCACATATAAATACAAATGACGATAAACGAAGTCCAAAGTAAATTTTAGTTATGATATGATAAAACCAGTTCCTTCTTCCGAAAAATTTACGGCAGGTACGCATATTCCTTATTGGATTGATTCTGTAAAGCCTTTGGCTTTTAGTAAATTATCACTTAATAAAGAAGTAGATGTAGTAATTATAGGAGGTGGAATAGCCGGTGTTACTATTGCTTATTGCCTTAGTAAAGCCGGGAAAACAGTAGCGTTAGTAGAAGATGGTTTTATTGGCAGCGGTGAAACAGGGCGCACCACGGCTCATCTTGTTACAGCTTTAGACGAGCGGTACTATGAAATAGAAAAAATGTATGGCGTAGAAAAAGCAAAGTTGATAGCTCAAAGTCATGCAAAAGCTATTGATTTTATAGAAGGAACCATAAAAGCTTTGCATATTGATTGTGATTTTGAGCGATTGGATGGCTATTTGTTTTTACACCCAACGGACGAAGTAAGTACACTGAAAAAAGAGATAGAAACTGCAACTTCGGCTGGACTAGAAGTTCAATTAGTGAATGAAGTACCGGGCATTAAAAATATTTATCAAGGTATACGTTTTCCAAACCAGGCAAAATTTCATCCACTTAAATATGTAAAAGCGCTTTGCGAATACATAGAAAAAAATGACGGCAGTATTTATACCAACACACATGCAAAAGAAATTACTGAAAAAGGAATTGTTACAGATGAAGGCTATGAAATAAAAGCAGAACATATAGTAGTTGCTACTAATACACCTGTTAATAATAGAATAGCCATGCATCTGAAGCAGTACCCGTATCGAACGTATGTTGTTGCTGCAAAAATTAAAAAAGATGTTTTACCTGATGCACTTTGGTGGGATACAGGCGATTTTTCTGTTAATAGTTCTAATCCCCCTTATCATTATATTAGAAAACAAAACCTAAATAGCGAGCATGATTTATTGATTGTGGGCGGAGAAGACCATGCGACTGGGCTTTCTGAAGCAGAAAATATAAGTGAAGAAGGACGTTACGCAGCTTTAGAAAAGTGGATGAAGGAACATTTTCCGGAAGCTGAAATCCCTATTTATAAATGGTCGGGACAAATTATGTATCCAATGGATTCTCTAGCTTATATTGGTCACAACCCATTCGATAAAGACAACGTATACATTGTTACTGGTGACGCAGGCAATGGCATGACGTATGGCACTATCGCCGGTAAACTTATTACCGACCTTATCACAGGAAAAGAAAATAAATTAGAAAAAATATATGCTCCCTCTCGCATGAAGCTTTTTTCGGCAGGTAAAGTTTTCTTGAAAGAATTTGTAGGCGGCCTTATAAATTATATG
>DATFTU010000136.1:0-4551 GCA_035261565.1 Bacteroidia bacterium | reverse complement strand
GTGCTTATTTTAATTTTTGTTTGTCTTTTATTAGCTTGTTCTTTTGAGTTTATAAACGGGTTTCACGATTCGGCCAACGCCGTGGCCACCGTTATTTATACCAATACCTTAAAACCAACTTATGCCGTTGTGTGGAGCGGGCTTTGCAATTTTATTGGTGTACTTACCGGCGGTATTGGCGTGGCTATGGGTATTGTAAATTTACTGCCTGTTGAAGCCCTTACCGACTCGAGTGTGGCGCATGGTATGGCTATGGTTTTTGCCCTACTATTAAGTGCTATTATATGGAATTTAGGCACCTGGTATTTGGGTATTCCGGCATCATCATCGCACTCACTAATCGGGTCGATTTTAGGAATTGGTTTGGCTTTTTATTTTATTGATGGTAAAAATGCCGTTAACTGGGGCAAAGCGCAGGATATTGGTTTATCGTTACTGGTATCGCCGCTTATTGGGTTTGCGTTGGCTATTTTTATTATGTTTATTTTTAAAAGGCTTATAAAAAACGATACCATTTATAAAGAGCCCATACCGGGCGCAAAGCCTCCCATGTGGATTAGGGTTATTTTAACTATAACCTGTACGCTGGTTAGTTTTTTTCATGGACAAAACGACGGGCAAAAAGGCGTGGGCTTAATTATGCTTATTTTAATTGGTTTGGTGCCAGGCTATTTTGCCATAAAAGATACGCAAGACCTTACCGAAACTTACAAGAATATGAACCAAGTTAAAGAGTTGGTTCATAAAATTGACACCACTAAACTATCAACTAAAGAGAATGAGGATATTTTAAAAACTAAAGGGCGCTGTGCCGATTTATTAAGCATACTGGGAAATAAAAAAAATGTTGTTGAAATTGACTCGGCAAAGCGTTTTGAAGTTAGAAAACATATTATTTTAATTTCGAAAAGTGCAGAGAAAGTTGGTTTGGGCGAAAACTCATCGTTAAGCGATAAAGAAAAAGCTGAACTGACGCGCACTATTACAGCATCAAAAAAAATTACCGACTACGCGCCCGATTGGGTAATTATTTTAATATCCATATCGTTGGGCTTTGGCACCATGATTGGCTGGAAACGTATTGTAAAAACCATAGGCGAAAAAATTGGCAAGCAACACATGAGTTATGCGCAAGGGGCATCGGCCGAGTTGGTGGCATCGGCCACAATTGGTATGGCATCAGCCTGGAATTTACCGGTAAGTACTACGCACGTTTTATCATCGGGCGTGGCGGGCGCCATGGTGGCTAAAAAGGGTTTGAAAAATTTGCAACCTAAAACCGTAAAAACCATTTTTATGGCCTGGGTATTAACATTGCCTGTAACCATGATATTATCAGGAGCCTTGTTTTTACTTTTCCGTTGGGTGTTTTAAACGGAAATTGTAAGTCGATTTTTTATTGGGCAAAAAACGGAAATGAAAACTCGCGGGTATACTCGTTTCCCACCTCATTAATAATATGATAATTAATAAGAACCTTATAATTACCTGCCGGTAATTTATTTGTGGTTATGTATGTGGTATCGTTTTGTACCTTACTGCCTGTTATAGGAATAATAACCTCATTTTCGGCTTGAATTTTTGCACCTTTAAGTGCTTGCATTTTTGCATTGGCATTAGGCATGCTGTAATATATTTTTATTTGGGTTGATGTATTGTTTTGATATATGTTTACCATATAGCCAAAATTATACATGTAGGTCCAGCCACATGAAGAGCCAATACAATTAATAAAAGCTTTTAAATTTTTATGATGCTGCAGGATTACGTTTTGGATGGTGAAGTAATAATTTAACCTGGAGTCGGTTTTAGAAACAGTAATTAAATTAAAGTTTGTAGATTTTAATTGCTCATAATCTGTCTTTAAAAACAACGGATATTGTGCTGCTTTTGCTGTTGAGTCGAGCACGTACAGGTATTTAGTTTTAAATTCGGTTAACCTTTCTTTAAGTTTAACAGTATCGGTATAATCAGCATTTAAATTGGTATCTATATAAGTTACTACAACGGCCGATAGGCGTTTACCTAAAATATAATAGGGAACTATTTGGGGAGAATTTTGTTTTTTCACTTCATACGAGTTCAGGACTCTTTTAGTATCAGCGTTGAGCATTTCAAGATTTGCTTTTAGAACAGAGATTTGTTTTTGACGGAAAACCTCATCATTGTTACAAGCGGTAAAAAACAGAAGTGTAGTTATGAAAACCAACAGTGCGGTATATATGTTTTTGTGTTTCATTAAAATTTTAGCCAGTTTTTTTTAACGATGCTGTATAATTGATTTTTAGTATCGGCATCTATAAATATATAAAACAACATTTCTCCTTTTTTACCTGTTACTGTTTTTTTAACGTGTGTTACCAATTTATGATTCCGTCTATCAAAATAAATTAGTTTATATTTTTTGGCAAGCCTGTCAGTTTCCATATCCATATCTCCACTCCATAAATCGGTTGAAAGTGTAATGGTATCGGGGCTTAATTTTTTAAGGGTTTTGAGTGAATCGAGATAATATGGAGGGTCTCTTTCAACTATTTTTTTGTGTCCTTCCCAATGGATTGCCTCGCTATAACGATTTATTTTTTTAATTGCCTGCATTAAATCATTGTACTTACAATACACAATTACAGAATCGAAATCGACTTTTATTGTTTGTGCTTTTGTTGGCTGCATAAAGCAAAAAGACAAAAAAGCTGTTACAACAAAGGCTTTAAACATAGTTAACTCAAATATAGTGTGGAATTTGGAATGAATTACTTTACTGGTATAATTTTTTGTATGCTATAAGTAATAACCTAAAATAAGGCCTGGTGATTTGATTATCCATCCAACTTTATTTTAGGTTATTGTTTTTTATTGTCCCTAACCTTTTACAACTATATGAAACATACTATTAGTTTATCGGCTTTATCTACTTTACCACCTAAAGATGCAAGCAAGCGAGGCGCATCTATTGAAACCATACAATTGATTGAGAAATTAATTAGCATTCAGGATAAATTATACGCGCAAAAAAAATATTCGGTTTTAATTGTTTTGCAAGGCATGGATACATCGGGCAAAGATGGCGCGGTAAAGCATGTTTTTTCGGGGGTTAACCCGGCAGGCTGCAACGTAAAATCATTTAAGGTACCCACACCTGAGGAAACTGCTCATCATTTTTTGTGGCGGGTTAGCAAAGAGTGCCCCGCCAAGGGAATGATACAAATATTTAACCGCTCGCATTACGAAGAAATTATTATGCCTCAAATCGGCAAGGTATTATCTACAAGTATGCTTAAAAAACGCTGCGAAGAAATTAATATGTTTGAGCGCGGGCTGATAGACGACCATACTATTTTACTTAAATTTTATTTACATATATCGCATGCTGAACAGTTACGACGCCTGCAGGCAAGAAGAACAGACAGCAAAAAACGCTGGAAGTTTGAAAAAGAAGACGTGATTGATATTGCCAAACAAGCTCCTTACAGGCACGCGTATGAGTTTATATTTAAACATTGCCACGAATTGCCCTGGCAAATTGTGCCCGCCGATAAAAAATGGTATAAAAATTTTTCCATTTTAAGTACCATTGTAAACGAACTGGAAAAGTATGATATTGATTACCCTAAAATTAAAATAGGCAGAAAATAAATTTTAGTATTGCCATTTTTTTAGCCGCGTGATGTTTAGCATTGCAAAAGCAAACGGTTTACTTCTTTTTTGTATTTACGTTTTTTTACGATGTAGTATTTATAATCGCGGATGATTTGGCGCAAATCGAACCAGGCACCGTATGAATAATAAAAACCATTAAAGTTTAAGTTGGTATTTTTTTCGGAAGTAAAACGATAGCCCACCATACCTATAATACCAAGCCAGCGGGTAGGTTTAAATGCCAGCAGGGGGCCAATGCCGCCCACCAGCAAGCCGGCCTTGCGGTCGGCCAGCAGTTTGTTGGTGTTGGGGTCGTAATACTTATAATCGTAAGTACCTAAGCCAACTTCGGATTGGATATCAATTTCCCAAAAGCGTTTATCGAGGATGGTATATTGGTAAAAGAAAGTACCGTAATTCATATTAAGAGTACGGTTGGTGGGTACGTTTTTATCGGTTTTGGTTTTTACCTGGGCCTTTGAGCTTGAGGTTATGGTGTACCCCCCCAACCCAAAAACATGGCGGTCGTTAATAAGTATGCCTAATTGTAAGCCATTTATATTAATAGCCTGGTTGCGGATAAAGGAGTTGCGTTGGTCTAAATTAATATAGGGCCGGTATTTTTGCGGGCGAAAAATATGAATGCTATCGGCCTTTAGCTGGGCAGTTAACGAATCGATTATTTTAGCTGTGTATTTAGCATATAACTCGCCATTGATTTGTGCCAACAGACTCATTTGTAACAGTATAATAGCCACTACAAACGTAAATTTACCCATACTGTTTTAAAGTTAGACTTTAAAAACAAATTTTGGTTTAAAAACCATATAAAAATTATGCATTTTAACAAAAAAATGGAGTTTTTTGACAGAAAAATGGGCAATAAATGCCCCAAATTGCCAAAAATGGTTA
>DATFTU010000135.1:0-2037 GCA_035261565.1 Bacteroidia bacterium | reverse complement strand
ATATCTATCAGTTTGAGTGTTATATACGTTTAGCTTTTTGGAGTAATGCCATGCTAAAATCTTTTGGAGTATATGTTTCAAAAGGAGGGATGCGGGCCGTAACTTTTCCGGAGAAAGAGTGCGTTTTAGATACCGTTAACGCAAAGCAAGGCTTAAACGATAGCCTTTGCTGGTTTAAAGTAAAAGGAAATTACAGGGCATCGGGTGGAGAGAAGTATATTACTATAGGTAATTTTTCTCCGAACTTAAAAAACGATATGCTTAAAATAGATTTAAAAAGTCCCGGCTTTAAAGAGGCTTATTATTTTATAGATGATGTATCGCTTAAATGGATGAAACCAAAAGATGAAGTAAGAACCGTGTATGTTGATAGTTTAAAATACGAAAGCGATTCGGTATTACAGGTTAAAAACAACATACAAACCGGAGAAAAAATTACCCTTAAGGTTTCTTTTGAGTTGGGTAAATCTTACCTTTTACCCGAATCGTATTCTGAATTGAATAAACTGTCGCAATACCTGTTCAGGCATCCAAACTTTGTTATTAAGATTAATGGGCATTCAGATAATTCAGGCTCCAAATCAAAAAACCAAAAACTATCCGAACAGCGGGCTCAGGCCGTTTTTGAATACCTGATTGGTAAAGGCGTACAAAATAAAATGTATTACCAAGGTTACGGAAGCTCGGTACCTATTGCCGATAATAGTACGGATGATGGTAAAGCAAAAAACCGCCGGGTGGAGTTTGAAATTGTAAGGCAATAAAAACTAACTCTCAGCCAGTTTTTGTATTTGGTACAAATTATAATACTCTCCTTTTAATAAAAGTAATTCCGCATGTGTACCTCGTTCAATAATAGTACCTCCGCTAAGTAAAATAATTTCATCTGCATTTTGTATAGATGATACTCGGTGAGATATTATAATACCCGTTTTTTGCTGGGTTACTTTTTTTAAGTTACTAAGTATTTGTTGTTCGGTATCGCTATCTACAGCACTCAGACAATCATCAAAAATAAAAATAGACGGATTTTTAATAATGGCCCGCGCTATTGATATACGCTGTTTTTGCCCGCCCGATAAAGTAATGCCCCGCTCGCCTACAATGGTTTCAAACTTATCAGCAAAACTTTCTATATTATCATACACAGCGGCTTGCTTAGCTGCCTGATGCACAGCGTCATCCGAATACGTGCCCGAAAAAGCAATGTTGTTTTTTACAGTATCCGAAAATAAAAAAACATCTTGTTGCACATAACCCGTTTGCGACCTAAGTTGGTGCAGGTTTAAATCTTTAATATTGTTTTCATTCACCAAAATACTTCCTGAATTTGTATCCATAAAACGCATAAGCAATTGAGCGATGGTTGTTTTGCCGCTGCCGCTCTTTCCAATAATACCCAAAGTTTTACCCTTTTGTATAGTAAACGATACATCCTTTAGTGCAGTAATTCCGGTGTCAGGGTATTTATAAGATACATTTTTAAACTCTATTTTATCCTGCAAATCAAATTCTTTTTTACTTGGATTAATAATTTCAGGTTTTGTAGTTAAAAATTCGTTAATGCGTTTTTGCGAAGCTGCAGCCCTTTGTACTAATGATAATACCCAACCCAGCATGGCAAACGGCCAGGTAAGCTTGCTTACGTAAAAAACAAATTGAGGAAAGTTGCCCAGCGATGTAATTTGTCCTGAGGCATACATTTTACCTCCAAAATAAATAATAGATAGCATGCTTAAGCCCACCATAAAAGCTATAAATGGCTGAAAAGCAGCTTCGGTTTTAGCCAATGCCAGGTTTCGTGTTTTATATTCATCGGCTTTATAAAAAAAACTATCATAAAAATGATTTAAACGGTTATATGCTTTTACAACTCGAATGCCCGAAAAAGTTTCCTGAGATACACTTGTAACATTTGATAAGGCTTCTTGTACTTTAACGCTGCGTTTGCCAATGGCATTACTTACTTTAAAAATCATAATAGACAGAATAGGCAATGGGGCAAGTACAATTAAGGTTAATTTAGGGCTCTCGTGC
>DATFTU010000134.1:0-4876 GCA_035261565.1 Bacteroidia bacterium | reverse complement strand
TTCGGTTGCTTCGTGTGCTCCCGTTCTCCAAACTTCACCATACGGCACTAAATCTCCAAATATTACTCTTCCGCGTTTAGAAGGCTGACCATAATTAACTTTTACATTCTTTCCCTCCGCACACATTCTTGGGCTTGCTTTTTCTTGTGCTAACGCTTTGTGCTGTACTGCAAATAATAAAAGAATTGATACCAGAATTGTTTTCATGTTTTAATGTGTTTATTAAAATCGTTTTTATTTATATTATAAGGAGGCCCCGAGTGGTTTTATCCACATTCACCACTCAAAGACTATAACTTTAATTGATGCACAGCATTTCTGCCCGAGGCCATAGATGGTAAAGTATTTTTCAAGCCTATTTTATAAAGCGGTGAATTGCTTTATCAGCGTTATCATGAAATGTAGTATTTTTCAAAGGAGTAAAAAAAGTGCTCTGGTCAACCACATCCCCCGATAACTGACCTTGTTTACTTGCATAAAAAACGCCACTTTTATACCGCTCATCCGAAATGGCATCTACGAGGCGTTTTACACCTACTTCTATTTTATGGACCTGACCCATCAATGGAAATACGATAGGCATCATAACAAACTTCAACATAAAGCGCATGGGCTGGGGCAAACTATCTGGCGCCATAGTTCCTTTTGTGTTGCCGGGGCTCATAACAACAAATTTGATATCAGGATATTTTCTCGCCATTGATAACGTCCACATCGTTCCTACATATTTAACGTAGCCGTATGCTTGCGTTACATCGAACTTATTACCAAAATATGATCCATCAAGAACAGTAGCAAACTCATCTACTGAGGATGTCTTCATTGAAACCGGTTTCATTCCGAGCGGCTTTACTCCCGGCACAGCTTCCGCACTTATAAATAGTACCGCTTTTTTTAACTTATCTTGTTTTAGAAGCTCATCTACCAGAACCACATGGCCTAAAATATTTGTAGCAGCTAATTCATTCATACCAGAAGGTGTAAGTTTCGCGGCTGTTTTGCCAACCATTCCACCTGCATTTAAAATTACGGCATCAATAGGTTCTTTTATTTTTTCTGCTGCTTTTCTTACAGAATTTGTATCCGAAACATCCCCAATAATAATTTCAAAAATCTTTTTCCCCGTTTGCTCCTCCAGGTCTTTCTTTGCTGCCTCCGCTTTCGCTTGATTTCTACAAAAAAGAATTACTTTTTTTGTTTCTTTTTTCAATGCTAACTGTCTTGCGGTCTCTTTTCCAAGCCCAATGTTTGCCCCGGTTATTAATATACTTTCGTTCATTTTTTCTGTTTTTTAATTATTACTGTAGTAATAATAATTGTTTAAAAGGCGATGCCGACATCCATACGTCCACAATATTTGCTCAAGCGTACTTATTTTATGTCTTCTATAAATTTTAAAGCGATTGAAGTACTTGTGGAAAATCGGTACTGTTCCAGCGCTCAGTTATTTTTCCGTCTTTCAAAACCTCTATGTCAATTATATTTATTACTATTTTTTTACCAGTAGCTTGTTTTCCCATGAACTCACCTGTATGGGTTGCAGTTATGGTTTTTCTCACACATACCTTGTCGCCTTCACCAAAAATCTCCTGAATGTCTACCGAGATATTTGAAAACCCATGATGCAGGGCAGTGACGAATTTTACCATTGGACCCACATCTGTAGGTGAATTGGGGGGTGCCGAATGATTGATAAAGTTTTCTGCAAACACCTCTTTAGTGATGTCCATATTTCCTTTCTCAAAAAACTCCTTGTTGAATCTGGTTACGATTTGTTTGTTTTGTTCTACGATTGTTTTGTTTTCCATTTTAGGTTTATTATTATTTTTTGAAGTTTGTGCTTGTGCGTTTTGATAGCCTAACGTTGAGGTTAGCATTGCTATCGCTAGTATTGTTTTTTTCATGTGTTTATTAAGATTGTTTTATTTACCGTACAAAAATACTTGCTTAAATTGTCCTATCGGTATCAATAAGTCCATTATATTTGCTCAATCGTATATATTTAAGCTATGGATGCATTAAGTGGTGTTTTAGAGAGTGCCAAATTGAAAACAGTTGTTTACCCAAAATTTAGCTTTACTACGCCCTGGGGTATAGAGATGGATCATGATTCGCGCTCGCAATTTTGGAGACTTTTAAAAGGCACTTGTTATTTAAGAGTGCCGGGTGAGAAGGCTATAAAAATGAATGTGGGCGATGTTGTTTGTATTCCTCATGGTTCAAAACATATGATTTCAGGTAAATCTAATTCTGCTTGTGTATCAACTTCGCAATTCGGCAAAGCTTATCACAGTGGAAAGCCTTTATTTCAAGGAAAAGATGAAGAGACCTTAATAATGGGCGGGCATTTTGAATTTACTCCATCTGTGCAGCATCCATTTATTAAGTCGCTGCCTAAAGTGATACATATAAAAACTACTAAAGAATTAAACTTGTGGCTGGAGCAGGCCGCAGTTATGATGAATGAAGAGATAAGTAACGAAAAAATAGGAAGTAAATTAATTTTAGGACGCTTGGTTGATATTCTTTTTGTATTGATTATTCGTGCTTATATAGAACAGGCAGATCTAAAAGAAGGTTATCTTATGGCGTTAAAGGATAATAGAATTAGTAATTCTTTAAAATCTATTCATCAATCTCCTGAAAAAGACTGGACCTTACATCAATTGGCTGCAGCCGCAGGGATGTCTCGTTCGTTGTATTGCAGAGAATTTAAAAGATTAGTAGGCGAAACACCATTAAGCTATTTGACCGACTGGCGCATTTTAAAGTCGAAAGAAATTTTATCAGAAAGCAAAGAAAATATTAGTGAGATAGCCAGTAAGGTTGGCTATCAATCTGAAGCGGCATTTAATAGGCTTTTCAAATCAAAAGTGGGCGAAACCCCTGCAAGTTATAGAAGGAAAATTCTTGCTTAGAAGGATGAAATTTTTGCATTAGGGATTCTAAAGGAAAGCTTGTTATGACTATAAATTAATTAAAAGAAGCCCTGAACTCTAAAGGGCTTTGATTTGTTTTGCTCTTAAATAATTTACTAAAACTTTGTGAATGCTCAAAGCCAAGCTGATAAGCAATTTCACTTACAGATAAGTCTGTTGTAGATAGTTTTTCTTTTGCTTTTTCAATCAACCTATTGTGAATGTGCTGTTGCGTACTTTGTCCTGTAAGAACCTTTAAAAGGCCTGTTAAGTAACTCGACGATACATTTAGTTTATCAGCAATATCATGTACAGTAGGCAATCCTTTTGTTATGATAGACTCATCGTTAAAATAATTATTTAGCAACTCATCTAATTTACCAAGTATCTGATGATTGGTTATTTTTCTGGTGATAAACTGACGTTGGTAAAATCGTTCCGAATAATTAAGTAACGTTTCAATTTGCGAAATAATGATGTTCTGACTGAATTTATCGATATTAGAATGATACTCTTGCTGAATATTTTGAATGATGTTATTTATCATTACTTCCTCTTTATCAGAAAGAAACAGAGCCTCGTTTACCGAATAATCAAAAAACTCGTATTGTTTCATTTTCTTAGCCAGTGGTGTGTTCCAAAGAAAATCAGGATGAATTAATAAAATCCATCCCGAGCGCTCAGTATTTATATTTTGTTCTGGTGCAACGCTCAGAACCTGATTGGGGGCCATAAAATACATTACACCCTCATCAAAATCATATTCCTGCTGCCCATAAGACATTTTACCAACACCTCTTTTTATAGAGATAGAATAATAATCAAATACCGCACTTCCATGAGCAGGAGTTATGACCGAATAATCTACCACACTGATTAAAGGATGCTCAGGAGGTGGCAAACCACGCAGGCGGTGAAATTCAGTTATTGATTTTATTCTGAAAGGTGGCTGAGTATTAGTCATACTATAAAGATTATTTTAAATAGCTTGTCCTCCTGAAACTTCGATGCGTTGTCCGTTAATCCAATAAGCATCTTGCGTGCAAAGAAAAGCAACCACGCCACCAATATCATCAGGTAAACCAACACGGCCTAAAGAGGTAAGACTTGCAATATGTGCATTTATTTCTTTGTTATCGCGTGTACGTCCACCACCAAAATCAGTTTCAATAGCGCCCGGTGCCACTACGTTTACACGAATTTTTCTTGAGCCTAATTCTTTTGCCATATAACGAGTTAAGGATTCAACAGCGGTTTTTAAAGAACCATAAATCGATGAACCCGGCATTGTAATACGGGTAAGCCCGGAAGAAATATTGATAATAGCACCACCATCGTTCATAACCGGAAGTGATTTTTGTGTAAGAAAAAATACACCTTTATAGTGTATGTTATAAATAGCATCCATCTGCTCTTCGGTTACATCTGTAATTGGCATATATAAAGCTGTACCTGCATTATTGATTAAGAAGTCAAAGTTAGTGCTGCCTGTTTTTTCCTTTAAATGTGTTGTTACTTGCTTAACAAATCCATCAAACATTTTTATATTGCTTGTATCTAATTGAAAAGCATAGGCATTTTGTCCAAGCGACTGGATCTCTGCAACAACCTTATCAGCTGCTTCTTTATTTGTATTGTAAGTAAGCACCACATCAATCCCTTTTTTGGCAAGGGCGACAGACATATTTCTTCCTAAACCCCTGCTGCCGCCTGTTACTAAAGCTATTTTGTTTTTTGTATTCATCTTAATTTATTTTTTATTGAAATTAGTTTAATTTCTTTTTTGCTTTCTCCGTAGTTTGATGAAGCATATTTGCAATAAAATCAGGGGCAACCCGGCTCATTATTTTCAGCACATTGGATAAGCCCGGACGAATTTCTGATTTATCTTTTAAAATTCCCTTAATGGCAATGCTTACCATTTTGTCTACTTTCATGTTTTGATTGCTATCTACTAT
>DATFTU010000133.1:0-3310 GCA_035261565.1 Bacteroidia bacterium | reverse complement strand
AAAAACCAATTTGAAGAGCAATTTTTACAAGCTCAGCTTAAACGCTTAGGCAAAGATGTAAAAATGAGTTATAATAAAATTACTAACCACAATGCAGGTAAAAAATTAGCTGAAAACATCAGCAATCTCATGCAAAATAACTTAAATGTTATTGTATATAATTTTGTTGATATGCTTTCGCATGCGCGTACCGATATGGAGGTTATTCGTGAGTTAGCTGATGATGAGCCTGCATACCGTTCTATCACCAAATCGTGGTTAGAGCATTCGCCTTTGTTAGATATCATTCAGCAATTAGCGCATAAAAAAGTAAAAATTGTAATTTCTACCGACCATGGTACCGTGCACGTAAAAGATCCTATAAAAGTTGTGGGCGATAAGAATGTAAACACTAATCTGCGTTATAAAACCGGCAAAAGCATGGATTATAACAAAAAAGATGTGTTTGAAATTAAAAACCCACACGAAGCCTTTTTGCCTAAACAAAATGTAAGTTCGGTTTACATATTTGCTAAAGAGTATAAGTTTTTTGCTTATCCAAATAATTACAATCATTATGTAAATTATTACCGAGATACTTTTCAGCATGGCGGTATTTCGTTAGAAGAGGTAATTATACCTTATATAACTTTAACAGCTAAATAGAGCAGGGCAGAAGCTAAACAGCTCCTGTTTCTTTTTGTTGTTTAATGTATTGTACAATGCTGTAAATACTTAGCAAAAGCAGCATCCATGTCAATAAACTGCCGCCACAGCTTTTATAATATAAATAATAACCTACAGTATCTGCACCAATTATTAAATTAAAAAACAGTAGAAAACCTAATATATATATAACAATCTTGTTTGTTTTTGAGTTAAAATAATCCAACGCTACAATACTCGCTACAAAAAATAAGGATACTAAATGGTATTCCCATGTAATACCCGATACCAGGTTAGTAAACATCAAAATAAAACTTATTTCGTATAAAGAAACCGGAGCTTTTTTTAATCTGCCATAAATAAGCATGCCGGCAAATGCTGCCAGTAAAAACAGAATAATGCATTTGTAAATTAAATTAATAGTAGCTGTGGGTAAAATGGTAATTATGTAATTGTATTTTTCCCCATCTGCCGTATAAGAAAATACTTTGTACAAGGCTGCCGACAAGCCATAGTTTTGTAGTTTTGGTTCAACTCTCCCTTCCTGAAAGGGTTGAAGAAAAGTAATGTAGTATTCTTGCAAATCAATTACACCTTGGTGAACACCTCTTAACACTAAAGGAGCTGCGATGCAAATGACCGAATAGATAAATGCTCTGATGTAATTTTTTAAATTACTCTTGCTCAATATCCATACTAAAATAAACAGCGGAATAATTTTTATAAAAGTGGCTATTACCACTAAAGGTATTGCATAATGATCTTTTTTTACTAAATGATTGTATACGGCAGCAAGGCTTAATAATAAAACCAATTCATTCATTTGTATAAACCAGGTGTGGTATAAAAAATACCTGAATGATAGAATAAAGCCAATAAACAAGGCCCATTTAACATGCGTACTTTGTGGTGCTAGCTGTAAAATAATTTTTTGAGTGTAGTAAATAATCATAACCCAAAAAAGCAGGTTGCAAAAGCAAAACAAAGCGCCGGCCTGGTGTAAACTAAACAAAGCAAACAATTGAAAACACATGGCGGCAAAGGGTGGGTAAATATATCGTTCTGCACCACCAATTTGACTGTATAATGATACCCCATTCATATAATTTTTACCTGCTTGCCAAAAAACGGTAAAGTCGGCTTGCAGGCTTAAATCTCGCCCCACAATAACCGAAACAATACTAAACCCTATTAAAAACAAACTGATTATTGAAATGTATTTTGCACTACGCAATTTATCGTAATCAATAAATAAAAGGGCAAGTGCTTTTTTCATTCAACTAAAATAATAAAAACTACTCTTTCAAAATTAATCTTGTAACTCCAACCAACGGAAACTTTTATCATCCAGCATTTTAATGGTTTGTGCTAACTCTTCGCCTGTTTTTTGTAGCTTAACATGGTCAGTTTCTCCACTGGTGAGCAATGCCTCTAACTCTTGTTTTTTACTTTCAAGAGTGGCAATTTCTTTTTCTAAATCTTCAATTTCTTTTAAAATTTTATATGATTTTTTGGTAGTTGAAGCAGGCTTGCTTTCAATTTTAACTTGAGTATCCTCTTTATTATCAACCTTAGTTTCTGTTTTTTCTGCAACTTGGTTTTTAGCGGCCGTTTGTTTCTGCGCATCTTTCCAAATTCGGTATTGGGTATAAGTGCCGGGGAAATCACGAATTTCTCCCTTGCCCTCAAATACAAACAAATGGTCTATCAGTTTATCCATAAAGTACCTGTCGTGCGATACAATAAGTACACAACCACCAAAATCAGCTAAAAAATCTTCTAAAGTTTGTAGGGTTGCAATATCTAAATCATTGGTTGGCTCATCCAGAATAAGGAAGTTTGGGTTCTTCATTAAAATGGTAAGCAAAAACAAACGGCGTTTCTCTCCTCCACTTAAAGTTGATACGTATTGATATTGCACATGCGGCGGAAAGTTAAAACGTGCCAGTAATTTACCGGCACTTAAAGTGGTGCCATCGGCTAACGGGATGTATTCGGCAATATCGCTAATGGTTTCAATAATGCGTTTATCATTTTTCAGCACCATTCCTTTTTGCGAATAGTAACCAAATATTACCGTTTCCCCGGTTTGTATGGTTCCGCTATCAGCTTCTTCAAAGCCCTGAATAATATTTAATAAAGTTGTTTTACCCGAACCGTTAGAGCCCGAAATACCAATTTTCTCTCCTTTTTTAAAAGTATAATCAAATTTGTCAATCAGTTTTCGTTCGCCATAAGCTTTGCAAATTTTATGAAGTTCTAAAATTTTACTGCCCAGGCGGGTCATTTTTACTGACATTTCTACGCCTTCGTCTTCTTTCTTCTGTTTGGCTTTTTCTTCCACATCATAAAAAGCGTCCACCCGCGATTTTGATTTTGTGCCTCTTGCACGGGGCATTTTTCGCACCCATTCCAGCTCGCGGCGGTACAAATTGCGTGCTTTATCAATTTCAGATGCCTGCGCTATCATACGCTCGGCTTTCTTTTCTAAATAATATTCAAAATTACCTTTGTAGGTATAAAGTTGGCTGTTTTCAATTTCAATTACGTGATCGCAAACATTGTTTAAAAAATAACGGTCGTGTGTAACAATTAGCAAAGTAAAATCCTGGTCATCCAAATAACTTTCAAGCCACTCAATCATTTCAATATCTAAATGGTTGGT
>DATFTU010000132.1:0-3041 GCA_035261565.1 Bacteroidia bacterium | reverse complement strand
CCAAAGCTGCGCCTAATGAGCCTACATATGCTGCAATAGACCCACCTCCCGGTGCGGGGCTCTCGCTGGCAGTTTCATCAGCAAAATCTTTCAGCGTCATGCTAACCAATCTACTGTCTGCTTTTTCAGCAAGCATGTATTCAATAATACGTTCTTCGGGTTTAAATGGTGTAAGCTCATCTAAGCCCATAGTTTTTACGGCAATTTTAATCAGCTCTTTTTCCGACACACCTGTTGAGCGTTGTTGCTTCTTCAAAAAATATTTCCCTGCATCAAGCATCGCCTTTAACGGTATTAATCCTATCAACTCACTGCCTGTAACACGTATGCCACGTTCAGTAGCTTTTTTGCACACTTCATCAAATGCAATATGTACAGGGGTTATATTAATGTTGGTAAGGTTCATTGATATTTGCGCCACGCCATACTCTTCAATAAACCAGCCAATGGCTTTTACGCTTTTTAAAGTACCGGGTATCGATACGGGTTTTCCATCCTTATCTGTAACAATTTTTCCGGTTACGGGGTTGCCTTCGCGTTTTACGCGGCCTGCCTCACGCACATCAAATGCAATTGAGTTGGCACGGCGTGTTGAGGTGGTATTCAAGTTTACGTTGTAAGCCACTAAAAAATCGCGCGCACCAATAACAGTGGCACCGCGTTTGGCATCAAATTCAGCCGGACCAAAATCAGGTTTCCACTCAGGTAATTTTATTTTCTTAAAAAACCCTTCGTACTCGCCTGCTCGTATAACCGACAGGTTGCTTCTGGTTTTATTTGCCTGTGCAGCTTCGTATAAATAAATGGGTATATGCAATTCTTTGCCAACTCGTTCAGCTAATTTTTGCGCCCACTTGGCGGTTTCTTCCATGTTGATGTTTGCAATCGGTATAAGCGGACAAACATCGGTTGCTCCCATGCGTGGGTGTTCGCCTTTGTGTTTACTCATATCAATTACTTCGCCTGCTTTTTTAATAGCATAAAATGCTGCTTCAATAACCGCATCGGGTGTGCCTACAAAAGTTACCACCGTGCGGTTGGTTGCCTTGCCCGGGTCAACATTCAATAAACGTACTCCTTCAATAGATTCTATTTCGTCGGTTATTTGTTTAATAACATTCATGTCGCGTCCTTCCGAAAAATTAGGCACGCATTCGATTAATTGTTGCATAGTTTATGTTTTAATTTTTGTTTTTAAAGGCAATCTGTATCCTGCTCCAAATTCAATATAATTAGCTACCGCCCATTGTGTTTTTAGTGATATAAGAGCAACTATATTGTTTTTAAAATAATAGCGCATGCCAATTCTATTAAAAAACTGGCTGCCATCTGCAAATTTAGAAATAACGTGGTATCCTAATTCTACCGGCATACTTAACCTGCCAACATTAAAAGCATAAGCAAGTTTTACACCCACTTGTATGTTTTGTAAGTTAGATGATAAATGAACACTGTCTGCTTTCATTTCGGCTAAATTAGCAGCGTTGTAATAAATATCAATGCCTGCACCAAATTTGTGTTTGTTTTTTTTGTTGAAATAATAAGCGGCAGAGTAACTTTGCGCCAGGTATTTTTTTCCTTCGGGCATGCCAATTTCATTTGCTCCAAAGGCAGCCCAAAACAAAAGCTCGTGTTTAGTAACTGCTTTCGAACTCGAATCGATATTATCTATAACCGTTTTTTGTTTGTATGGTAATTTAAATACAAGCCCTGTGTTTAAAGTAACCATATTAACACCCAAATTAGGTACTTTAAACCTGCCGTTAGATGCATGCGAAAAATTTAAACCTGCTTCCCAGCGCAAAAATTTTCCAATGTTCCACCCGAAAAAATATTTAAAATTTATGTAAACATTTTCTGGGTTGCTTATTAAATTGTCTTTATGGTTCGTAATAGGGTCAAAATGTACAGGGGCGTAAGCAAAGCCTTCTCCCACACGTAAATGAAACTTAAAGTTTTTTTCTTTTTTGCTTAGCGGAAAATCGTAGAAAAAAAATAGCGAATATAAATTGCCCAATTGCTTGGGGTTACCTAAATTAAAAAAACTAAATCCCACACCATACTCCGGGTAATTGCTTTCCTTGTGCCACGATTTATGGCCGGCAGTAGGTTTTATATAATTAAGTTCAAAGCCCCAAATGTTCCCATGCACCAAATCTCCAATGGTATTGTGCTGTTGGGCAATAAAACCATAATTATAGGCTCCTCTAAAATAAACATCATTTTTATCGGGTGTTGCTTGCTGCCCAAATACAAAGGAAATTGAGAAGAGAAAAAAAAGAAAAATGCATTTTTTTGCAAGCATGCGTAAATTTATAAAAAGATTTTTTATACCAACAGCCGCTTCAAATACTGTTAAATTACGCAATTGTATTTCTGTTTTTAAGAATTAGCCACAATACAAAAGGAGCCCCAAAAAGAGATGTTATTACATTTACAGGTAATGTTATATCAAACAGGGGCAAATTACTCAATACATCACATAACAATAAAAAACAGGCCCCGGCTAAAATATTGCCCAGCAATTGATGCAGGTGGTGGGTAGTTTTAAAAAATATGCGGACTAAGTGGGGTAGGGCCAAACCCACAAACCCAACCGGACCACAATAGGCAGTTGTTACACCACTAAGTAGGGCGGTTAAAACAAGCACCACATTTTTTAAAACAGAAATGTTTACGCCTAACAGGTAAGCCTGTTCATCACCTAAAAGCATGGCGTTTAGTGGTTTTATTAAAAACAGGCAACCCAAAAAGCACATACCGGTTATGCTGCAAAAAATAAGCAAATCGCCATCGGTTACATTGCTAAGCGATGCCATGTTCCAAATCACAAAATTTTTAAGATGCAGGGCGGTTGATAGATATTCTAAAACCGATTGCCAGGCTCCGGCAATAAAACCAATCATCATACCTATTAATAAAATATGTGTTTGGTTCTGAATTTTTTTTGCAATAAACAGGATAAGAAATAAACCCGCCGCCGCTCCTAATGACGATGCTAAGGGAATACCCAGCGTATGAAAAAACGAATTTGCCGCACT
>DATFTU010000131.1:0-3267 GCA_035261565.1 Bacteroidia bacterium | reverse complement strand
CCGCCGCCATAACGTTGCCAATGGTTTAGCCAACTGCCGCAACTGCAAGCAGCGCTGTGCAGTGGGTGCCGGTTAATATTTTTTATACGAGTCATTTACTGATACGATTTTAATGGTTTTTGGTTAACCTAATTTTATAAGTACAAACAACAAAAAAAGTTGTTTGCTAATTTTTTTTTGACGCTGTTTGCTGCAAGCCATTATGGCATCGGTAATTTGCTGTGCGCTGTGCGTGCCTTTGTAGCTTTGTTTTAAATCGGCAATGATTTGCGGGGTGCCATAATTATCGATACAGGATGTGAAGCCTGCGTTAGTTAATTTGTTTTGTACATCGGCCCACAGGTTTATTTTTTTTGATGTGCCAACCAACTGGGTATATGTGCTTATGAGTGTATTCAAAATTTTAATATTGCGGTAAAAACAAACATACGGTGTTTGATGAAGAAAAAAAATACAAACACTTTGCGAAGCTTACATATGTAAGATTTTGAAAGTTATTGTATTATTTGTTTGTTTCGGGCTTTGATTTATCGATGAAATTGCAAAAAAATACGATGAGTTTTTTTTATGTCCCCCTTTTGGTTTTTGCGGCTTGCGTGTTTTGCCTTGTTTAATGCATTTTAGCTTGTTTTTTTACATAAAAGAGTTTAACATTTTTTATGTTGCACGGCGTAAATGCAAGCAAAACGAATGTAAAAATTATTTTGGCGGAGGATAAAATTTAAACTACTCGTTTAATTCTTTTAAATGAGATTGATAGTGCTGAACAATTTCTTTGTTTTTGTTTGCTATATCATCTTCAAAAATTTGTGTTTTGAGTTTGCCAAAACTTTTAAAACTGAAACCAACAATTGTATTATTATCGATGTAATAAGTATTATAATCATCTGCCGCCAAAGGGAGTTTTGTCATATCCACATCGCCATTTTTATTGGTATGCGTTTTAATGTACCTATCGTATTCATCCTGGTTTTCGGGTATTTTTGTCCACTCGTTTCTTTCGGTTACAAAAACCAACGTATCGGACGATATATAAAAATTGAACGAATGATAACCATCCATACCGCCATAAGTTGTTTCGATAAACACTAATTTTTTGTTTGCATAATACCCTGTTACAGCCCCACCCAAAGCAGACATGTGGTTTAGTTGTTTTACAGTAAATTTTTTTGCCTTTACATTTTTATCGATATAGGTTACATATTTATCAACGTCTTTGTTTCTATTGTTTTGAGAGAAAGAAAACAAAACAAGTAATCCTATAAAAATTGATATGTACTTTAGTTTATTCAAAAAATTGCATTACTTATTGTTTAACGATAACCAGGCGTTTGTTTGTTATACTACCGCCATTATTTATGCTTACATTGTAAACACCCTGGGCCAGGTTACCTGCATCAATATTAGTGGTGCCAAAAATTACCTGCGTTAAAACAAGTTTGCCGGTTACATCAAATACTGAAATGTTTTGCTTTTGGGCAATATCCGTTTCAATAGTAAAATTTCCGTTACTGGGGTTTGGAATTATTGTAAACCGACTTTCGTTACCCTGATATTGTTTAATACCACTTGCACAGGCTATAACATGAACAGAATCGGAAGCTGAATTTGTGCAGCTATTAAAATCGGTATAAGAATATGTTACATTATACGTGCCGGCCGAAAGATACTGCGGGTAAAAATTACCATTAATTACACCTGTGCCATTGTATGTGCCATAAGGCGGTGAGCCTACTAAGGTTTGCGGGCCCGTTACGGTGTTGCATATATAATCGTTAAAACCTAAACTTAATGACACGGTTGGCAGCGGATTAACCACTACATAAATAGTGTTTGTTTTTAAACAGCCATACGCATTTGAACCTGTTACTGTATACTCGGTGGTAACGGTGGGTGATAAAACCTGAATGGAATCGGCATTGGAAATACCGGGCGACCAGCTATATGTAGGCGAACCGCTTGCATGTACTGTAACGCTTTGCCCTATACACAACTCGGTATTACCTGAGGTTAAGGTAACTGAACATTTAGGGCCAACAAAAACAGAATCGGTGCCGGCAGATAATGGGAGTACATTACCCATGTGATCTATTTTAACCTGATTGGTTATAGTAAAAGGTAAATAGTACATACTTACATCGCTGCGCAAAATAAATTTAAATGTGCCTATTTTTCCGTAACCGCCGGTATCGGTATGGGTTATACGAACTAAGCTTGCATTCATTTGCCCAATACTATTACTAAGCCTGGCAAATTGTATTTTTTGCGGGTTAATACCCACCCATGAGTTAATAAACCAATACCCAAATGTGCTTCCAATTTTTGTATTATCGTAATTAACAGTAAAAGCTGCACCATAAAAATTACTTTGCGGGTTTGTTGGCTGCCCAATGTAAACATCGGCCAACAATGTATCGCCCGCAGAATAAACAGGTTTTGAAAATTTAATATAAATATCGTGTACGGTATCTTGCTGCATAGTTTGCGGAGCGGCTAACCTGTATAAATGGGTTTGAGTGTAGTTATTATATACGGCCAGCGTATCATCAAAACCAATAGTACCATCACCATTGGCATCAACATATTTTACATTTTTACCGTTTGTTAAAGTATCGGCCCAATCGTTAGCAGTATGCCCTTTCCAAAATATATTTTGCGAACCCGGTGCTCTTGACAAACCTGTTTCGCCAAACTTAATGCCAATGGGTAAAAAATCTAAATGATCAGCAACAAGATTATCATCAGAATCGCCGGGCCAAACACAACCATGCTGGGCGTTTACTGTAATAGAAGCCGAATCGCTGCAATGAAAACCATATGGCATTTTTACTACGAAATAGTATGTTGATACGGCAGATGGTATATTGGCATATCCAATTGTATCGGGGTAAGAATATAACGTTGTGCCATTAGAAGAATACCAGTTTGTACTAAACCAACTACCCATTGAGTGTGAAATAGAGGCGTTAAGCCTTGTTTGGCTGCCAACGCAAATGGGTGTATCTAAAATGCTTGGGGTTATTGTAAGCGAGTCTACAAATATATTTACAGAGCCGTTTTCTAAACAACCACTTGCATCGTAACCCTGCACGCTATATGAAACAGGGCCCGTTGGGTATTGTATTATAGATATTGTAGTATCATTAGTGGGCAACCATTTGCAATGCGATAAGCCACTTGCCGTAAGTGTTAGTTTTGATTGTTTACATAAGTTTATTACATAATTGGTGCCCATATACCCAGTACTATCTTGCCCATGCACATTGG